>JAGHSE010000200.1 GCA_018066015.1 Candidatus Colivivens equi | reverse complement strand
ATTGATTTGAAATGAAGGTTTACTTTTATCATAATCAGAATATAAATCTGATTTACAAAGAATGGAAATCGGGACGATATCCTGGTCATTTTCTTTATGGTGCTACTCATCTTCATAAATATGGAATAGACGTAGTAATGCATCGTTACAAGGAATTTAAAAGTTCGGCAAAGTTAGCATTCTATGTAGCATGGCAAGTGTTTACATGTAAGGAACCAATTGATTTGGTTTATGCAGCAAGTACTCAAGGGATGGGCTTGCTCATGTTTCTACACGCTATTCATATATTCAGAAAACCAATAATAGTATGGCAAAGACAGCCAATTACTAACTATGACTTGATTGCCAAGACTATGTACAAGGGGGCTGATAGAATATTGTTTTTTAGCAAAAAAATGGCAGACGAATCCATTCAGAGCGGAGCAATACTTCCTCAGCAAGCTGAAGTGGTGCATTGGGGTTGTGACCTTGATTATTATGACAAACTCATGTTCTTCAACAATGAGTATAGCAACAACCATCGTGGTTTCATATCCACAGGCAAGGATCGCAGAGACATGGCAACTCTTGTCAGAGCATTCAGTGCTACAGGTCAACCATTAAAGATTTATGTAGCCTCTCAAGCATATGGTGACAATTATCTTGCCATTCTCAATGACCTTCGTCCATCATCAAATGTAAATGTAACTTTTGTAAAAGGTAACATCCCTGCCGAATTGGCTCAGAAAGTATGGCAATCACAATATGTAGTGATTTGTTGTCAAGAATCCAACGAACCAATAGGATTTACCACACTTCTTGAAGCAATGGCACTTGGGTTGCCTGTGATTTGTACTCGCAATGCTGTATATCCATTTGATATAGAAGCAGAAAAGGTGGGAATAGGATTTCAGTTCTATGACTCTGTGGCACTTGAGGCAGCAATACGTTATATCATAGCCAATCCTGATGATGCATCCAATATGGGTAAAAACGGCAGAAGACTTGCTGAAACTACATATAATCTGGAGAACTGCACTAAGGAAGTTGCAGCTATATTAACCAAATTTAGATTATTGGTTTGACATCTGTGACAAAAATCACATCATATACTAAAAATAGAAGACAAGAAAATATAGTAAGGTAAAGGTAGGGTATATGACTGTAAGAATCGTAAAAACAATATTAGTCTTATTGATATGTGGGGTACAGAATGTAACTGCACAAAATCACACCATTACTCTTGACTATGCAGAAGAACAAGAACTAATGGGGCGTCCTATCATTGCTCACTCTATGGGTTATACAGAAATGGCTGAATTTGAGGGAGAATTGATTCCGCATATTGTATTAAGCGACATTATCATCATGCCACCACTTAAATTTAAGTCAGCCAAACAGATGAAAAAATACTATAAGATAGCCGCTAACATTAAAAAAGTTTACCCCATTGCCCTAGATATCCAGAAGACTATAAACAAAAGTATCGCACATCTTGATTCACTTAAAACAAAGTCTGAAAAAGATAGATACATGAAGTTCCTTGAAAAGGACTTGATGAAGCAATATAAGCCACGCATGAAGAAACTAACACTTGCTCAGGGTAAATTACTTATCAAACTCATTGACCGTCAATGTAATCAGACTTCTTATGACTTAATACGAACATATATCGGCAAACACAGAGCTTGGTGGTGGAATCTCTTTGCTTCAACATTTCAGGGGGCTAGCCTGAAAAAAGAATATGACCCTGATGTTGATGACCGTCTTACAGAGAGATGTATTCTCTTGATAGAATCAGGACAAATGTAACAAAAGTAATCTATCAAACATATATATATCACTATGAAACACCTAATTTTTAACCTATTATTTTTGATTGTTGCACAGTCATTATCAGCACAAACATCTCCAAATGGTAAAATCAGAGCCGAACTAGACGACGATGGCGACCTAGAAATAGAATACAAGCGCAGTGGAGGATGGGAAGACCTATTCTCAATTGACACAAAAGCAATATTTGCTTCCAAGGCAAAAAAGGTGGAAGTTAAGTATAATATGTTGACTGGCAAGCGCAGACATTGTGAAAACGCATATAAGGAAAGTGTTTATACTGATAACAGAGGAAACAAACTCTTTACACTTAGAGTCTATAATGACGGAATAGCCATAAAAGGTACTTTTGGAAGTGTTGATATGGACGATGCATCAAATCACTGGTTGATGAGATGGACTGATAGTTACGAAGGTTTTTTTCCTAAAAATCAAACAGTAAAACCTGGTGATAGATTTGGTTATCCTGCTTTGTTTGAATATTGTGAAAAGAATAAAGAGAGTGTGTGGGTACTGATATCAGAATCCAACATGCACTCTAACGAAGCTGCATCAAGTATTCATGCCTCAACAGAAAAAGACCATTTTGACCTTCTGCCAGACGGAACTGAACCAGGAGGATGGCAGACTTTCATTATTGGAAAATTGTCCGACATAGTTGAGTCAACCCTTATAAGTGATAATTCTGATGAATGTCAGTTAGAAGGCACATCGTGGATAGAACCAGGGGTAGCAAGTTGGGTTTACTGGGCATATAATCATGGTTCAAATGATTTTAATATCATAAAGAAATACGTTGATTTTGCTGCACAACTCAAATTAAAATATGTACTTATTGACGCAGAATGGGATACGATGAAAGACGGCAAGACAGTAGAAGATGCCGTGAAATATGCTCTTGATAACGGTGTAAAACCAATGATATGGTACAATTCCTCAGTAGGATGGGTCAACGGAGCACCTACTCCTAAGTACCGTTTGAATAAGCCCGAAGACCGAGAGAAAGAATTTGCATGGTGTGAAAAGATTGGAGTAACCGGGGTTAAAGTTGATTTCTTCTCAGGTGATACACAGATGAATATGGAATACATGATAGACTTGATGAAATGTGCAGCCAAACATCATCTTGTCATCAATTTCCATGGTGCTACCATTCCTCGCGGATGGCAACGAACATATCCAAACCTCATGAGTACTGAAGGTGTATATGGAGCAGAATGGTATAACAATGTACCTACATTTACAAAACGAGCAGCATCTCATAATGCGATACTACCATTTACTCGCAACGTAATAGGTCCAATGGACTACACACCATGTGCGTTCTCAAACTCACAACATCCCCACATCACATCCAATGCCCACGAACTAGCTCTCACGTCTTTATTTGAATCAGGCATACAACATTTGGCAGACAAACCAGAGAGTTTTCTTGCTCAACCGAAAGAAGTGTTGGATTATCTCAGCAATCTGCCTACCGTATGGGACGACACAAAATTACTTGCTGGTTATCCAGGTGAAGATGTTGTAATAGCAAGAAGAAGTGGTAAAACCTGGTACGTTGCTGGCATAAATGGTACTGATGAAGAAAAAGACATTGAGTTTGACATTAAACCACTGAAATGGAAAGGAACAACAGTCACTCTCTTCCTCGATGGGACTTCCTCCAACTGGGATATAAAGACACTCACAGCCAAATCTGTCGGCACTAAATTGTCACAACAACAGACTAAGCCACGTGGTGGATTTGTAATAGTACTAAAATAACAAACAATACTCATATATGAAAAAAATATTTTTACCTATCCTTACACTCACACTGTGGTTTGTTTGCAACGAAGCCAGTGCTTACAAAAAAACAAGTGTTGATATAATGGTCAACGGACAATCTAGAAACATTGTTGTCTATACACCCAACTCACTGCCAGATAATAGTCCGCTTATGTTAGTCACTCACGGAATGAATCAAGATCCGGAGTATCAGTTTAACGCTGACAAAATGTACGAACTCATAGACACAGCCAAATTTGTTGTAGCCTACCTTAGAGGTATCAACAAGAGTTGGGATATGAACGATGGAGGCAAGGACAAGAATTTCGTGCTGAAAGCTATTGACGAAATGGAAAGTCGCTATGAAATTGACACAAACCGAGTTTATTGGTCAGGATTTTCAATGGGGTCAATGTTTATGTATGCAGTTATGGGGTCAATGACCGACAAAATTGCAGCTTTTGCACCTTGTAGTGGTATGATGGGCGATCCATCAGGTAGCATCAAGAAGAAAATCAACCTTATTCACTGCCACGCCTACGGTGATGACGTAGTAATCTATGACCAGTTCAATATCAGAAATAATGTGACAAAGATTGCAAACAACCTGAAATACACAAACTACACAAAACGCTCAAATTACCGAACAAAGAACGGAACATCTTGGTTTACAGGCGACCGCGAAATGTGGAAGAATGAAGATGGCAATGAAATAGTACTCTATTCCTTCAACGTAGATTTCCACAACCCAATGGCAGAAAATAGTTACGAAATATGGAACTTCTGCAAACGCTACTCGCTTGATCCAGGAGTGCCAAAAGCAAAGTTTATCTCTCCTACAAGCACTGACCACTACACGTCTGTAGATACTATTCAGGTTCGTGTCTCAGCATCCGATCAGGATGGCTACATCACATCTATAAAATTCTACATTGACGGCTCCATTAAAAGCACGTTAACATTCGACAGTCCGTCAGAGGATGGAAACTACATCTTTGACTTCAGTTGGGTACGCCCGGCTGCCAAAGACCACACATTGAAAGTAGTTGTAACCGACAACGACAAGAAGACTGCAACGATATCAAAAACCATCACTGTCAGTAAGCCCGACCCCCTGGTACTCGTAGATGCCTGCCTTGAAGATCAGTCATTTGATATTCCTGTGACTTACCGCCAGTTTGCATACACCTTCGACTGGAAGATAGACCTTGAAAAAGTTGTCGGGAAACTCATAGGCGGAGGCCAGACCATTATCCTTGACGTCCTGACACATGACGAAGCCACCGTAGGAGCCAATATGCAGCAAAACTTGGTACTCACCGTACCTGCCGATTCAGTCATCAGGGAAGGTACATATAAACTCACCATTTCCAACATATACGATGAGCGAGGACTGAAGTCCAACTCGTTTACCTTTAAATATACATTCGGAATTGAGGAAGTTGACCCAGATAACCCAAATCCAACGACACCTGCTCAAATTTATAAAGGAGGATTTATGAAAGCCTACGCCACTGCAAAGACCGTCTATGAAGAAACTTCTGATGAGAAATATGCAACGGCAGAAAGCTTGCGTGAAGGTGTTAAGGTTTTGCTTGACCAATACGATGGTTTTGCTTCAACATCTCCAAAACTCTATTCTGAAGCAACCGACACGTTGATAGTTGTTGCTACTCCACTTATTTCATTCAAAGCCAAACTTGATGAATACTACTCCGTTATTGACCTGGCTAATTCCCTGCTCCAGCAATATGCCGACGACCCTGTGGTAAGCCAAGACAATCTCTACGACAAACTCCAAAAGGCTGTCAATACATATTCAAAAGATAGGTATCGCCAGACCGAGGATAAAATGGAAGACGCTATCAAGGGACTCCAGTCATATATAGACCGTTTCAACAAGATGATTGCAACTAGCATAGAACATATCTTGCAGACTACTTCGAAAACAAAGGATATTATCTACAATCTTAGTGGACATCGCATAGATAATAACCAAACCATTAAGTCGGGTATATACATTATCAACGGCAAGAAAAAAATATTGAAATAAGGGGTGTTCTATTAATTCCCCGCAAAAATAAATAATTAACGAACTATGGGCGTTATTGCTATTTTGATGTTTTTGGTTTTTTCTTTGTATCTTGCTGTTCTTCATTCAGTCACGATGCCCGCATCGCTGGCTTTGCCAGCTACGTCCTTATTTTGGGCTGAAGGCTCTCCCTTAGGACAACAATCTGCTAAAGAAAAATCTCAAAATCACCTAAAATGTAATTAATAGAAC
>JAGHSE010000110.1 GCA_018066015.1 Candidatus Colivivens equi | reverse complement strand
CGGGAAGCGGCTCAAATGCCGCTACGCAAACTTACGAGTTCTAATCGAAAAATAATTTTCGCCTTGTAACTAATTGATTTTTAATTTATAAAACCGTCTTAGAGATTTATTCTCCGGACACTAATGTGTTTGCTGTGTAAAGAAAGGTTTAAAATACTGGCTATCGTTAACTCCGAGAGAATGTCCAAAGAATACGACCTCATCGGCGTGAAGCAAGTCATATACGACCGGTGGCGTCTGGAAATCAGGATCAAAAGACTTTTGCAAGAAGTCATAATCCTTGCTGAATCCACTATAATCTTTTGTACCCACAATGATGTTGTCATCTTTGCAACGACCGTGTATATAGAACAGGGTCTCAGAGTCGCAATAAGGATATGGCAATTCAGTGTAATTGAAGTTGTATATAACTAAATTGTCTCCTAATCCGGCAGCTTCGGAAAGTGCGTATATGACAGAGCGAGCGACTGAGCTCTTTTCCGTCTGTTGAGCAGATGCCGCCTTGAGGTACTTACACAATCCTTGTTTGATGAGTTTGAGCGCTTTATAATCACGGTCCCTGGTTGAAAGTTTGTAATCTTCCAAATATGGTATCTCAAGTGAAAATAGGTATGGATTGCCAGTTATTGCGTAGCCTGTTCTAACTAACTTCTCTATTAAGTCCCTCTTGTCATCATATTGACGGCAGGCATAGTTGTAACTATTGAACTTTCTAAAAAAAGCCATTTCTTCATCCGAAAAGATATCGTGCCATTTTGACCGCGAGGAGTTAATATCGTAGTAATGTAGCAATTCATTCTCAAGGTCATACCACTTAACGGCTTCAAGAGAATTCTCCCACTTTGTGTTCATATGGCCAATGAGTGGCGCAGGATACAATTTCGGACAAAACTCAGATTCCCAAAAATCCTTATACGAGGTTTTAAATCCGAGGTCAAGGTCAAATCCATTTCCTATGACAAGGACAATGTTTTTATTGCTATTAGCTTCCATGTTTCCAAGTCTGTAAGAATTCAATCTACCTAATTAGTTCTGATACTCTTATTTTTCTTCTACTAATCTCAGCCTGCCACTCTTCGCGACGTCGCCGGCGGTCTGCTTGCTCGGTAAGCCAGGACTCGCGGTTAGCATCCAACTGCTTACGGACGGAAGCAATGGTATCGTCAATTCTGTCCTTCTTCAACTCGCATTCCCATACTACGATGACGCGCCAGCCGAGCGATTCGAGGAAGGTGTAATCCCGCAGATCGCTCTCGCGGTTATTCTCAAACTTCGTACGCCAAAAGTCCGCGTTTGTCTTGGCTCTAGTCGCATATTGGCAATCTTTGTGTCCGTGCCAGAAGCAGCCGCTAACGAATATACAAGTACGATACTTTGCAAGAACAATGTCAGGTGAGTCGGGGAATTTCAATTATTATGAATGAGTATTTGATGGAACTTGTCGGGAGATATATCATTCAATGATCCGCATACCATGCGGCAATTTTGAAAGGACTATAATATGCTTTTCAGCGCATTATATGTAATAGTTCCTTTATTCGGAATGCTCTTTTTGAAATAATCGCCCATTTCATCAAAGGGTGGTGTTCCAGAACTGATTATTGGGACATTTAAAGCTTGGTATAATAAAATACATCGGATTTTTTGTTGCTCAAAGAAATGGGAGAAACCCTTAAGTTGTGTAAATATCTCGTCAACATATTTAAACATGCATTTATCTGATTTGAATTTTGTGGCTACATCTATTTTTGTTGCCTCACTTATTTCGCTAGCCGACTTAAGTTCAAAAACAAATACGCCATCGTCCGTTAATAAAAGATGATCGCCATGTTTATTGTGACCAATATTGGGGATACAGAATTTTTCGAATTTAGCTTTGTCAATTCTCTTACAAAAAACTGATCCATTGGGTATATCGGTGATTGAAACCTCATTTAATGTCGCATTACGATCTTCCTCATCCAAGATGATGGTTCCTGTGTTTATTATGCTTGAATTTGAGAGTAAATTATTTATTTCTGTTAACGTCATCAGCTAAAATAGATATGTTCTTGGATTTCATTGATTTCATTAATTGTGTCGTTGAATGTCTCTGCAGATATCCCAATGATATTGTCAACATGAGCTTTGACAAGAGTGTTGTGCAAGGATTTTCTTGTTTTACCTTCTAGCTTTATGTGATCTTTCATTGCCATATATACTTTTACTTGATCACTGTCTAATAGCTCAAAATTATGATACCCCTTCTCTGTCATAAGTTTAGCCACATTTTCGTTAGCTGCTCTAGATTTTAGCATCAAAAGAGTATTGAGTTCTTTAATTATGTAATCACTATGAGTTGTAATGAAGACTTTTATGCCTGAGTTTACTAAACTAGCGAGTAAACGGGCCACATCTCTTTGGCTTTTAGGGTGAAGATTAAGCTCTGGTTCATCTATTAGTAACATGTCTCCTGGTTTAGCGGCATGTTTTAAGTAGAAGAACACGTCAAGTAAAGAACGTATTGAACTAGCACTCTCAACAATTTGAAGTTTAACCCCTTTTGAATTGTTTGGGCAATAACGTATTCCTTCTTTACTAACGTCATACTTGCCTCCGATGATGCGATTGTACATTTCTACAATCTCGGGCTTTTGCTTGTATAGAATGCCTTCTCTCTTTGAGACGTTCTCTAAATTACGTATGAAGTCAATATTCCTACGAACAGGCAGCGGGTATGGCGTACTATAAACTTTGTTCAAGATTGAACTAATGTCAAGGTTGTCTGATGCTGCAATCTCTCTTAAAAGATGGAATTTCTGAATATTGAGTTCGTCTTTGAAGATAACCGCACCTGTTCTTTCTGCACTTGCTATGAAGCAATCGGGAAAAATGTGGGAGAAGAGTACTTGTTTTATTGAATCTCCAATAATATTACTTACACTAATCCGTAATGACTGATTGCTAGCATCAAGGTCTCCAGATAATAAGCTGAACTGTAGGGCGCTTTTATCATCAGATAATGAAATGGCAACGAATTCTTTATTGCCCCTTTTATACGATTTCTCAAGTTTCTGAGGAAGAACAACTTCATCCGAATTAATATGTACAGAAAACCTGGTTTCAGAAAAGTATTTGTCTTGAGCATTGAAAATCATAGGTAAATACGGCTTGTATTCTTTACAAGCATCATCTACCATCTTATTTACATATTCTTGATCTGTTTGAATTGGAATAGAACAAGCACCTTCATTAATTAGTTTTGATACGATACTATGGTCGATTTTGGGCATATAACCATTATTGAAGAAGTCTATGAAGCCGTATAAAGAATAAGTTGCATAAGTTTTCCCCATATTATTGGCTCCACATATTATCGTCAATTCTCCTAGTTCGTATTCGGCATATTTTATTATGCCTAGATTTTCTATTGTTACTTTCATATTTGATTGTAAATTATTTACTTATGATAAGACGTAAATACTTGCATACTGCGCATCATACCTCGTTTCTGGTGTATAAGGCTTCTTTGATGAATGAAGGGAAGGGGAGGATAGATCAATGGTCTCAAAGTCAACAACTGCATACATCTCTGCCGTAGAAATGTTTCTGTAGATGCTATTGTCAACCTCTTCCTTCGGGAGGACGGAGACTTTTCCCTTGACTTTGAATAGGTGCTGCCCTTCGTCCTTACGGATGTGGAAGAGCAGGAAACCAATCTCGGACAAATGCTCCACAATCTCCATGGAATCCTTTGTATACTTGATTCCTATGGCGATTTTTCCTTGTGGCAGGAAGTTCACACATTTGCCAGCAAAATTTTCCATCATGACCATCAGCACACCGTCCTTGCCAGATTCAACAGTATATTTGTCACGTTCGGCCGCGATGATTTCTGACAACGCCTCAGACGGGTCAGCACCGATACCGCATTGTTCTACAAAGAAATGTTTCCTTAATTCATCCAGCAGCTCCGCATTGTTCTTTTCCGGATCCGTTTTGTCCAACGCGAGGGAGAAATAGGCCTTGTCGTTGAAAGGTGTGTATATCTTGCCCAAAACGTCCTGGAAATGTTCCTTGATATACGCTTTGGCATCTTCATTCGGGTGAGCTGTTATTGCATAGAAGTCAAACTTCTCGCTGAGCATCTTC
>JAGHSE010000327.1 GCA_018066015.1 Candidatus Colivivens equi | reverse complement strand
GGAAAATACTAATAAGCCCATTTCAGAATTGTCTGAACTAGTTAATAAAAAGAGCCCTTTCTCAAATAAACCTATTGAGGATGGGATGAGTAGTTCACAATCAAAGTTCGATAAGAGTCATGCATGTATAGTTTTTGCAATTATATGCAGTTTTGTTATGTTTTTGTTATTATTGTTGATATATACAATTCAGCCACTAATACCAATGTGGCTGTTTGCTGTTTTAGTTTCTGTCTTCTGTCAATCTCTGATATTATGTTTAATTATTAAACCAAATGCATCGTTTGACCGAAAGATTTGGTATTTTGTGTCCGCACTTTTTGTCATACCTATCACTGCTTTTATCGCATCTGTTTTTTATTTAAGATTTCCTCAGGTTCAATTTATTGAACGCAATAAGGAATATTCTACATATAGTTATTTATCTGGGAATACGATCATAAACGGACAACAAGTTTTTCTTGAAAAGAACGGTAGATATATCTTTAATAATACAGGTAAATGTTTGTATATAACCAAAGTGGTTTATAGCAATGATGAACCTGTAAATGAGTCTTATCATAAGATTATGTCCGTTATAGAAAATGGTCACTGTACCCAAGTTAAGGACTATGAATTAAAATACTTTTGTACTCCTCCTGATAAAATTTATACTTATAGGCGCGAGCAAGAAACATATGATTACTACATTGATTTTATTCCCTATGATGGTAGCGTTCCCTTTGTCCCCAGCAAAAACAACCGAGATGCAATAAGAGAAAAATTACGCAAATATTAACATAATATTACGCGCAATCTAATATTTAGTAGGATAGTGATATTCGTTACAACTAGTTGTTTTTTGCATATGCGTATCTATAATTTGGTAGCATTAAACGCAAGACAAAGGATTGTGGGCATATCTGTGGCGTGAATTATTTGCACGCAAAAATAAAATGACATGCTAGTATTAGTAGATTCTCAGTGGGTTATTGGTAAACATTGTTACTCTTAATTTGAAAATTAGAGAATGCTACAAAAGAGCCAAAATAGGGTTCTCGTTTGTTCCACAATGTTCTTCGCACCCTCGACCTGTTGACTCTTAATCAATGGGTTGGGGGTGTTGATAAATAGGCAAAATCCTTGTCTATCAAGTAGCAATACTAACTTCTCCATCGTCTAAACCGCAAAAAATGCGGCTTATTGCACTTTTTTAGCTGCAAAGTGCGAAACAAATCTTAGATGTTATATTTGCCCCAAAAGTTCGTAATCAGAATAGTAGAGAGGTATTTGGTTTTGAGTTAAGAGTGTTTAAACTTGCTAAACTTGTTCAACACCTGCTAAAAAGTATTGGCTGTTTTATTGAGCAAAGGGTTGGCAGACCTTTGACCGACACTTGGCAGACAGTTATTCTGACAGAAAAAAAGACTTCTAAAACTAAAAATTGGAACTTTGTTGCCTCCAAAATTTGCAAGATTGAATTTTTTTGTGTACTTTTGCATAAAATTCAACATCTTAATAGTCGTATGTTTGTACTACTTTGTATCTGTTTAGTAAGTCTATGTTTGACTTCATGTACTTCCTCTAAAAAGGTCGAATCATTTGCTTGGAATAAGGCTACCATCTATTTTGTTCTTACAGATCGTTTTTGCAATGGAGATACCACTAATGATCACTCCTATAATCGCCGCACAGACTATGGAAGTGAACGGCTAAATGCATCTACGTTTCATGGTGGAGATTATGTCGGACTACTACACAAAGCACAGGATGGCTATTTTAAAGACTTAGGTGTTGATGTTGTTTGGTTAACTGACCCCTACGAGCAGATCCACGGATGGACTACCGGTAGTGGAATAGTCAACGACTTTCCACACTATGGTTATCATGGCTACTATCCCTTGGATTACACCGAAATGGATAAGAATTTTGGTACAATTGCTGAATTTAGGGCGCTAATCCACGAACTGCATGCACAAGGTATTCGTGTTATGTTAGGGGCTAACATCAATGATGTCGGTTACCCCACCTTTGCTGATGCTATCGAATGGGGCTACGCACCCACTGATTCATGGGATAGCGAATGGAGTCCTGAACGAGGCGAAGAGTATTTTCAATTATTAAACGATGTTTACGACTACCCCGATTGGTTCACTACCGCTTGGTTACGCCGACCTCATGACACAACAGATCCCTTGCAAACCACTCTTTACGGTCTGCCGGATGTACTTACAGAAAACACGCACACCGTAAACTTACCTACTTTCTGGCTTCGTAAATGGGAACAAGAAGGAGATAATAACGATGCTTGGACGTGGTCTGAAATGAAAGCGCTACGCAAGAACATGCCTCTCTCTCCATCTGAATACCAAATACTCTATATCAGCGCTTGGGTGCGCGAATTTGGTATTGATGGCTATCGATGCGATGTTGTTGAGTATGTCCATCCTTTTCGTTGGAAGCAGTTATACGATAGTTGTAATGTTGCTTTGCAGGATTGGAGGCATAATCATCCTAACGATCCTGCTTCCCAATGGACAGAACCTATCTATTTTACAGGAGATCATGAAGAGGCATTCAT
Source organism: Candidatus Colivivens equi (assembly GCA_018066015.1). Taxonomy (GTDB): domain Bacteria; phylum Bacteroidota; class Bacteroidia; order Bacteroidales; family Bacteroidaceae; genus Colivivens; species Colivivens equi. The sequence goes on along the minus strand of JAGHSE010000327.1, from coordinate 1,888 downwards.
CACTAGACTTCCTGAATACGAAGCATTGGGTTTCGCATCGATGGTTAATATGTTCTTTCCTAAGGACGGCAACTTAAGCACCATAACCGCCGTTTGGCAACAATATGCCGATTCCATGAAACAGTGGGATACATGGATGCCTTTCTCCTATCTCAATAACGCATATTTTCGTGATGCTGCGATGGATAGAATGGAAGATTGTGCCACCTCTTTTTTACTCGCACCGGGAGCCGTGCAAATATTCTACGGAGATGAAGTAGCACGTGAAATGAGCGATGCACGTTACAATGTGGATGCAGCACAAGCATTCCGTAGTGATTACGATTGGAACAACACCAATACCCAACTGCTGCAACACTACCAAAGATTGGGACAGTGGCGACATCGCCACCCTGCTGTAGGGGCTGGGCTGCAGATTACACTTGATAGTATAACTTGTTATCGCACTTTAGATGCAGATGAGGTTGTTATCGCCCTAATGCCGAAAACCGGAGTAAAAATCAAAGTGCCCGATTCTTGGAATGGACACCTTGTTAAAAATGCTTACACAAACGAAATTCAAAAGGCTCAAAGTGGCACCATTACCCTTATTCAGCCATCAGCCAATGTAGCACTCCTAGAAATATGCGAGTATTAGTTCGTGGCTAAACCTAAAAATATAAATCAAAATCATTTAGACCGATTTTTTCGGGAACCAACCCTTTCTAACGCGCTCGTGTTTCCCCTGCTTGCAACATAACATCAACATAATATCACTATATCGTCTCCGTCTGTCTATACTTTCTATACACTACACGGACACTATATTCCAATCTGCCTCCAATCAACTGTGCAACGAAAATGCAATTGCACTTTGCACTTTTGTTGCTAACTGGTTGATTTTTAATCTGCTATATGGAAAGTGCAAAAATGCAATTGCACTTTCGCATTTTTATGTTCAAACAGACCTACGCAAATTTTTTCTCATTTTTTTGTTCTATATTTGCAAGTTTGAAAATTTTTGTGTACCTTTGCAATCGCATAAATGAACATACTTCGTCCATCAAATAGAAAAGAACTTCGTGAATGGCTATCATATAAACACGGATTAGCGGTAGGTTTACTACTGCTGTTTGCTGCATATTATATTGATGTCAATTGTTTTGTCCACTCGCACATAGTGAATGGAGTGACTATTGTTCACTCACATATACACAAGGAGTCGCACCATGCTTCGAATGACGGTGGGCACACTATGTGGCAAATCAATTTGATTGCCATTAGCCATGGTCAGTTCCATTTTACGGAATCTACTGAGGTTGTAACGGATAAACCAATTGATTATCTCGTTGAAACCATTGGTTGTGAACAGGATTGTTTAGCGCCATCCACTTTTGGAGTTCATTTTGTTTGGCGGGCACCGCCTATAGGCATATTTATTGCTTAATCCTTTTTATACTTTTATTTTAATCACTTGACTTCTATCCTTGTGGTAGAGGTCTTAAATGCAATATTGTATGTCAACAATACAAAAAATCTTTTGTATGGCTACATTGTGTATGTGTGCCATACATCTATATGCTGCTACCGATTCCCATATTACGGGACATGTGTTAGATGCAGCTACCCAAGAGCACTTGGGATATATAAATGTTCAACTGCAAGGTACAACTATTGGTTGTACTACTGACGAAAGCGGGCATTTTTTTCTAAAAAATCTGCCATTAGGTTCTCAAATCGTAGTCTTCTCTTTCGTGGGCTATAAAACAAAGGAAGTACCTATAACGATACAAGCTGATTCTACCTATGTACTGGATGTGTCAATCGAGGAGGGTAGTTATCTGCTGGAGAACGTAGTGGTTTCTGCCAATAAATACGAGACAAAGCAAAAAGAAGTGGCAACTATTGT
>JAGHSE010000165.1 GCA_018066015.1 Candidatus Colivivens equi | reverse complement strand
AGCGAACACAATTGTTGGATAGCCATGGTGCGTGGCAACCACGATGACCCTTCGTATTTCACGGAGCAGAAGATACATCACGAACGCTTTCGTACAATTTCGGACTACTCGGTGGTGAATGCTTGTGGGCATCAGATTCTTTGTGTAGGAGGTGCCATCAGTATCGATCGCAGTTTCCGTTTGGCAGAGATGCGCCGCCATCCTGAAAAACAATATTACTGGCAGAATGAGCCAACGTACTACGATGCTACTATGTTGAATGAGATAACATCCTCAAACATTCATATTGATACTGTGATTACCCATACAGCACCATCTTTCTGCGAACTGCAAACGAAAAACGGGCTAATGTCTTGGGCTGCCAATGATCCCAACTTATTGCAGGACTGCGACAACGAAAGAGAGCAGATGGATATGTTATTTACGCATCTCAAGCAAGATAAACATCCGGTGACACATTGGTTCTATGGGCATTTTCATCAGTCTTGGCATGGAGAGATTTTTGGTGTTTTCTTCAAGATGCTTGATATTATGGAATTGCATGAACTGAGATAATTATCATTCCAATGATTTTTCGCACGCAAAATAACATGACGTAGAAGACGCTATTTCACCATAGTTCGCTATAAATGGATAATTTGCGGTTTTATTGATAATATTTTACGCAAATGACTACACAATTACTAAGATATGCAATAAATTCTTCTAATGAATTAGTTTCCATAGAGGATGTTCCTAATGGAATATCATGTCAATGCTTTTGCCCAAAATGTAAAGAACCGTTGGTTGCTAAAAATGCTGGTATTAAGAAAGAACATCATTTTGCGCATTGTTCTGGTTCAGATTGCCCAGGTGCAACAATGACAGCATTACATTTACTCGCTCAAAAAGCATTTCAGCAAACAAAGAAGATAAAAACCCCGCACTATAATGGTGCATATTACAAAGAATCATCATCTACAGTTATATTTGATAAAGTTACATTAGAGCAGACTGTCAAAAAAGATGACATTTACTTACGCCCCGATTGTGTTGCACAGATAAATAAAGGGAATTCCACTCATGAACTTTGGGTTGAAATGAGGGTTACACATGAGGTTGATGAAAAAAAGCAATCAAATATTAAGAAAACGGGAGTAGCATGTATAGAAATAGATTTACGCCCACTTCTTATGACAAATTTCAATGAAGACACAGTTGCTAAATACATAACAAATGATGAACAAAACAGAATTTGGATTAGTTGTCCAAAATTAGATAAAAAAGATGAGGAGAGAAGGAGAGAACATCAGGAAAAAAAGCGCCTTAAAGAAGAGGACGAGCGCAGACGAGCATTGATTTATGAACTTGAACATAAGAAACTAAAAGAAGAAATCCATCAATGGTTAATAAGTGGCGATGATGAACGAGCAAAACAAATACAGCATGAGATAGAGCAATGCCCTTACGATGATGATTATTTTGTTGTTTCGCAATTAGTAGAGCAAGAAAGTATATTACATTATATATTACACTCACCTAAAAATCAAGCGGGGAGAGAGATTTTTTATACACTCGCTCGTTTCTATTATAAACAATTTAATCAATGCCGTCAAGAAATTTGGCAGCAACTCAAAAAATGGCAATGGAGACAATTTGATGCAACTCAGGAAAATGATATCCTTTTTGAGGAGCTTCTTTCTGCATATATTATTGCAAAAATTGTACAACAAACAGATGTATTATTCTGTTATGATGAGTTTATGTATAAAAAATGGATAAATTTGTATATTAACAAACGCAAGGTTCGAGAAAATTGTTTTATTTGTTTAGCACCACTATATCAACATATCATCGCAACAAATTGTAAGGACATTACAGAATTAACAGAATGGGTCATCATCAATGCTCCAAATATAGCATCTCTATTCTTAAAGGCAATTGATTATTTCGACACGCATTCTAAAACTCAAGCATCGCCAAAACAAAAACTTGCCACAGAACATTTACGGCAATATGTTATGAATAATCCAAATTCGGAAGATGAAATAACTGCCAAAATTCTAAGAACTTGCTATCCATATACTTTCGCTCCACAATATAACTTGTAAAATTGGGATGGAGTACATAGTCGCAAAAACCATATACATGATAAATTTATATTTTATTCCGCCAAATTCCGCCATATTCGGACATAGACCGCCATAGTCCGCCATAAATGGACAATTAGGTTTGCGATTGTTGTACCTTTGCAGTCGATTTTGAGATTAAACTCAGAATTGACTGCTTTTTTTATGCTCACATGAGGACAAAACTGGCGGCTCAACAAGTGAATAACCAACAAAACGAGAACACTATGTTAG
>JAGHSE010000201.1 GCA_018066015.1 Candidatus Colivivens equi | reverse complement strand
TTTATAAGGAGGATACGAATATGACTAAAATTTTTGGTAGAACTGAAGAACAGTATCTGAATGCGGTTGTTCTGTATTATAAGTCTGCTGATGGCATTCTTTATATCGATGCAGAAAAGACCGAAGCAGCTAGCAAAGCCGCCGTTATCAATCTCTTCAAGAAGGGCATTCTTGTTGTAGATGATGGCACTAACTTTGTTAGACCTAGTTGCCTTACCGTTGCAACGAATTATGCAGAAGTTTCTTATACTACTGTTGGCGCATCTGACAAAGCAGTTAAGACTTCTTTCTATTCCGACGGTTATTCTGCAGCAGGTTAATTTACTGAGGAAAATTCAAAATGGCTAAATTTTCCGGCAATATTGGCTTTGTTGTAGAAGAAGAAACATCTCCTGGTGTATGGACTCTTCAGACTGTAGAAAGGGAATATGTTGGGGATTTTCTGGAAAGGTATCAAAGATACGAAGGAAATGAAAATCTCAATGACAATATTGTTTTTTCAGATAGATTAAGCATATTGTCGGATTCTTATGCCACAGATAATCTTAGTTGCATAAAGTATGTCGTTATTGACGGAATAAAATGGAGAGCTAATACAATAGGAAGACAGTATCCTAGACTTATTCTCTCAATAGGAGGCGTTTACAGTGGATAATGAAAATGCGGTTCATGCTGTAATTAGGGAAATAGATGTCGATAAGATAATAGAAGAAGTAGATGTAGATGATGAAAATAGACTTCTTCTTCAGGAAATTTTAGAAAATTTAATGGAATCTAGAAACGTCTATTTCCAGCCCCCTTCTTCTATGCGCATAAATACACCTGGAATAGTCTATAATCGAAATAGAATTATAGATGAACATGCTAACAACAAAGTTTATACACAAAAAAATTCGTATAATGTTACCGTAATCGATCCGAATCCCGATAGTGTTTACGTTAGAAGGATTTCTCGTTTGCCGTTATGTACTCATAACAGACATTATACGGAAAACAATTTAAATTACGATTCATATACACTTTATTTTTAAGGAGGAAATATTATGCCTAAAATTACTTGGGATGATGCCGGTGAACGTTTTTATGAAACTGGTGTCAAGAATGGTGTTCTTTATACTGGTACTAAACTGACTGGCAAAGATACTAGATACGGTAAGGGTGTGCCTTGGAATGGCCTTACTGCGGTAAATGAAAGCCCCTCAGGTGCTGAAGCCAACCCTATTTATGCAGATAACATTAAGTATCTTAATCTTATGTCGAATGAAGAATTTGGTTGCACGATCGAAGCTTATACTTATCCCGATGAATTTGCCGACTGCGATGGTTCTAGAATGCTTACTTCCGGGCTTATTATCAATCAGCAGACTAGAAAGAGATTCGGTTTCTGCTATAGAACCGAAATTGGCAATGATGAAGATGGTATCGATCATGGCTTTAAGCTTCATCTTATTTATGAATGCCTTGCTTCTCCTTCCGAGAAGTCTTATGCCACTATGAATGATAGCCCTGAAGCAATTACTTTCTCTTGGGAAGTTTCTACTACTCCCATTGCTATATCTGGCTATAAAGATGTAGCACATCTTATTATCGATTCTAGAAAAGCAGATTCGACTAAGCTTGCGACTCTTATGGATATGCTTTATGGTACTGACGGCTCTGGTTCCGAGACCGGAACGGATGCATATCTTCCTAATCCTGCAACTGTTATTTCCACTCTTGCAACAACTGCTCCTGGTGAAGGCGGCGGAGCTTCCGGTTAATTTTTATGAGGCCTCTTTGTTAAAACTTAGAGGCCTCTTTTTACTTATTTTTTTTTTATTTAGAAAAGGAGATATTACTATGCATAAAGAAACAATTACTTACTTTGACTATAATGGCGAACAGAGAACTGAAGATTTCCTGTTTAATTTTAACATGGCTGAAATAGCTGAAATTCAGCTGTCTATTGACGGTGGTATGGCGGACAAGCTTAGAAAAATTGAGCAGAAGAAAGACGTGCCCGAAGCAATTAAGTTCTTCAAAGAGCTTATCTATAAATCTTATGGCGAAAAGAGTGCCGATGGCAGAAGATTTATTAAATCCAAAGAACTGTCCGATGCTTTTTCCCAGACTGAGGCATATTCAAATTTGTATATGTCTTTGATCAGCGATTCTAAAAAGGCTGCTGATTTCATCAACGGTGTAGTTCCTGCAGATCTTGCTAAAAAGGCGGCAGAACTTGAAGGCGATACTTCTTTTAGAACTTCTTCCGGAATTGTAGCAGCTCCTAGCAACAACTAAATATGAAAGATTATGATCAGCTAGTAATAACTGTACCGGCTGGTGAATTATGGGATGAAAAGAACGAGTGCTTTGTTTCTTCTAAGGAGCAGACACTCGTTCTTAAGCATTCTTTAATCTCAATTTCAAAATGGGAAGCAAAATGGCATAAACCTTATTTGGTAAGAGATAAAAAGACTGACGAAGAATTAAGAGATTATATTAGATGTATGACCATAACCCAAAATGTGGATCCGTTATGTTACTATAATTTAAGTCAGAGCAATATTAATGAAATAAACGATTATATAGCGGATCCAATGACTGCTACAGTTATTAATGATAAAAACAAAAGTTCAAGTAGAGAAATAATGACTAGTGAATTAATTTATTTCATGATGTTTAATTATAATATTCCGGCGGAGTATGCTAAATGGCATATTAATAGGTTGCTCACATTAATACAAGTATGTAATATTAAGAATTCTCCGCCTAAAAAGATGAGTAAGAAAGCTATTTTAAGTAGAAACGCTGCTCTTAATGCTGAAAGGAGAGCTAAATTACATACGAAAGGATGATGATATGATCTCTTTGACATGTAAAGGCGATTTTTCAAAAACTAGAAATCATATATCTAACGCTAAGAATAGCATTAGTCTTAAAGATTTAGAAAAATACGGGGCTAGAGGTGTTCACGCACTTTCGGGAGCTACGCCAGTTGATACTGGAGAAACTGCTAATTCTTGGCGATATGAGATAAATCGTTCTAAAGATAGAGCAGTGATTACATTTTTAAATGACAATATTAACGACGGTGTTCCAATTGCGATAATTTTGCAATACGGGCATTTAACTAAAAATGGTTCATGGGTTGAAGGAAGAGACTATATTAATCCGGCTATTCAGCCCGTATTTGATGACATGGTAGATGATTTATGGAAGGAGGCCACTAAATAATGAGCAAAGAAGTCGACAATAGAGTTGTCGAGATGCGGTTCGATAATACCGATTTCGAAAAAAATTGTGACCGTACATTAAAAAGCTTAGACAAATTAGATAATGCTTTAAAATTTAAAGATGCTCAAAAAGGTTTCAACGAACTAGAGAAAAGTTCAGATAGAGTTAATTTTGGTGGACTTTCAGGTTCCATAGATTCAGTATCTGTTAAACTTAATACAATGCAGGCGGTAGCTATAGGGGTTCTTACTAATATAGCTAATAAAGCTGTAGATTCAGCAGCAGTGTTTGCTAAATCATTGTCTTTAGATCAGATTTTTGCTGGTTGGAGTAAATATGAAGAAAAGACCTCGGCTGTTCAAATGATAGTTAACCAAGGTTATGATCTCCAAGAAGTTGAAAACCAAATGGAAAAACTTAACTGGTTTACTGACGAAACTTCATATAATTTTACTGATATGGCTAATAATATTGGTAAGTTTACCGCGCAAGGCCAAGATTTGGAACGTTCAACAACTGCGATGGAAGGTATTTCGACATGGGCCGCTTTATCCGGAGCTGGTATAATGGGCGCTTCGCGAGCTATGTACAACCTTTCTCAGGCATTAGGTATGGGTTCAGTAAGAGTTCAAGACTGGATGTCCATAGAAAATGCCAATATGGCAACTGCAGAGTTTAAAAATACAGTAATTGAGACAGCTAAAGAACTTGGAAAATTATCAGAAGATACTACTGTTACTGCCTCCAATTTTAGAACGACATTATCTACAAATTGGTTTGATTCAGATGTATTAATGGCAACTCTTGAAAAATATGGTTCATTTACTGATAAATTAAATGAAGCTACGGAAGCAACTGGATTAACAGCAACCGAAATGCTTAGATATATAGAGAAGTATAAAACAGGTTCTGCAGATTTATCGGCAATTACTGGAGAAAATACATCTGTAATAGTCCAGTACGTAAAAGAGCTTGGGGATTCTGAGTATGAACTTGGCTATAAAGCTTTCAAAGCTGCACAGGAAGCTAAAACATTTACAGAAGCAATAATTGCTACTAAGGATGCTGTATCAACCGCATGGTTGAACGTATTTCAGACAATATTTGGTGGATATGATGAAGCTAGACATTTATGGACAAATTTGGCAAATGAATTATATGATGTATTCGCAGAGCCAGTAAATGGCATAAATGAAGTTTTATCATCGGCATTTACATCTAGTTGGGACACATTATTAGAAAAGGTTCACGAGCTAACATCGATTGATTTAGACGATTTTAAGACCACTCTTCAAGAAGTCGGAATAAAAAATCATAGAATAACTCAGTCAATGATAGACGATGCTGGATCGCTGTATGATTCATTTAAATATGGTTGGGCAACTTCTGACGTATTTACTACAGCAATTGATAAATATATAAGTAAAGTAGAAGGAATGTCTGAAGCTGAATTAGAAGCAGCTGGATATACAAAAGACTATGTTGAAGAATTAAAATCATTTAGAGAACAAATTGTATCATCTGACACTGAACTTAACGGTCTAATAAAAACATTAGGTAAAGCATCAGCTAGAGATAATTTTATTGATGCTTTTTGGAATATTTTTCATGCAATAACAGGCGTAATCCAAGCTATAAAAGAAGGTTTCAGAGAAATATTTCCGCCTAAAACTGCTGAAGATATTGTAAATATTTCTGAAAAAGTTAAAGAATTAACAGAAAGACTTAATCTTTTTAATGAAGATGGCGAAACTTTAAATGAAACTGGTCAGAAATTAAAACAGACATTCCAGGGCGTGTTCGCTGTATTTGGAATAGCAAAAGATATTTTAGATAAAGTTTTTCAAATACTTTCTCCAATATGGGGGGCTACGGATGGCCTTGGAGATTCTGTTCTAACTTTAACTGCAAAAATTGGTGTTTGGCTTACATCGCTTAGGGATTGGATAAGAGATTCCGAAACATTAAATAAAGTTGTAGGCTGGCTGACTACCGCGGTACAGTTTATGGTCGAAGTAATCCAAATGGTATGGGATAAACTTAAGGTAGTATTCGATTGGCTTAATGAACACGTATTTTCTAAAGTTGTATCATGGATCGATGAATTTATAGGAAAATTCAAAAAAGATGGCGATGAAACAGTATCGGTTGTAGAAAAAATAGAAGCCGCCCTCGATTCAATAATAACCGTAATAGGTGGAGCCATTTTAGCAATTGGCGATTTCTTCAAGAAAATATGGGGATGGCTTACCCAATTATGGACATGGATTAAAAGTTGGGGAATATGGGAAGATCTTAAGAATTTCTTCGCAAATCTTAAAACCTCACTTTCTGAACTTTGGGACGTACTTAGAAGTGGCGCTGAAGATGGATCATTAATGGCTTGGCTTGTCACTTTAGCCAGTACTGGTTTCGCATACAAGATAACAAAAGGCGTAAAAGATATAATGGATGCGGTAACAAGTTTTGCAAATAGATTAGCTGATATCGGAATGTCGTTTAGCAAATTTTTAGATAGCATAACCGGATCATTCGAAAAAATGCAAAAAAATATTAAGTATAAAATTGTACGTAATATTGCTATATCTGTTTTATTATTAGCTGCTGCAGTAGCATTATTAGCAAATACATTTTCAGAGAATTCTAATGCAGCATTTGCAGGACTTGGAGCAGTGGTAGGATTAACTTTAATGCTGGTTGCAATTCTTAAGGTCATAGAAAAAATGGATATCGATATGGATAAAATAAAGAAGCAAATTAATGCTATGATTCCATTAGCAGCCGCCATATTTGTTGCCGCCTTAGCGTTTAAAATTTTATCAACTATTGATGCTGATGGTCTTTGGCATGCCGTTATTGCAATGGCTGCTATTTCAGTAGCTTTAATAGCCGCTGCTAAATTTTTGGATAAATTATCTTCATCTGGCGGGTCCATCGTAAAAGCCGCTTCTGGATTATTGATATTTTCAGTAGCTTTTGTTATTTTAGCAGGAGCTGCTAAAATATTTGCGACAATGAGTTGGGAAGAATTAGCTAAAGCTGGAACAGCTATAGGCGCTATATCTATAATTTTAGTTGGCTCGGCTGAATTATTGTCTAGAGTTAATGGCGGAAATGTTGTAAAAGCTGCTTCTGGGTTATTGATATTTTCAGTAGCTTTTGCTATTTTAGGCGGCGCAGCTAAAATATTTGCCACTATGGACTGGGAAGAATTAGGAAAAGCAGGTACTGCTATAGCCGCTATATCTATAATTTTAGTTGGTTCGGCCGAATTATTATCACGAATTAATGGCGCTGAAGTTGTTAAGTCTGCTTCTGGTTTATTAATACTGTCGGTTGCAATTACAATATTGGCAGCAGTAGCCAAAATATTTGCCACTATGGAATGGGGCGACATGGCAAAAGCTGCTGCCGGAATTGGCGGATTAAGCTTAATATTAGTAGCCGTTGCTGAGTTATTGGCAAGAGTTAATGGCACTGAAATAATAAAATCTTCAGTAGGATTATTGATATTCACTAAAGTAATACTGAAATTAGTTGGAATAGCAGCTATTTTAGGAGCATTACCTATAGACATGCTTAATCAAGGTTTGAAATATTTAGGTATAATGGGAGCTGGTATAGCGGCATTTGCTTATATAATGTCTAATCTTGATGGCGTTACTATGCTAGAGACTGCTGGTTCTATGGCTATTTTAAGTGCTGCTATATTAACGATGTCATTAGCTTTAATCATGTTGTCATCAATAGACCCAAAAAGCGCATTAATAGGGGCAGGAATTATTCTTGGATTAATGGCGGCATTTGGAGCAATAGGTGCGCTAATAGGTCCTAGTGTCGGGTATCTTATTGCTTTCAGCGAAGCTTTGCTATTCTTTGGTGTAGCTATGGCAGCTATAGGTATAGGATTATTAACTACAGCCGCTGCATTCGAATTATTTTTTAATACTTTTGTAAAAGTAGCTGATTATATAATTAGTAAACCATTAACATTTGTCACAGCTATAAAGATAATTTTAGACGGCATAAAAGAGTTAGTCGTTCAATTTATTAAAAACATAATAAGTGGATGGAAAGAAATAGTGGTATTTGCTTCTGAGGCATTTCATGAAATGAAGGAGCCTCTTAAGCAATTTATTGTCGATTTCTTTGAAGTGCTTAGAACCTTGGTTCCTCAAATTATAACATTAATAAAAGAAACAATTATCAATATTTGTATTGCTATAGTCGAAATGTCTCCATTTATAAAAGATGCAATAGTTCAGGTAATAGGTGACGGTATTAGGGGATTATTAGAATTACTTCCTTTAGTTGCCGATTTTATAATACAATTTACACTGGAAGCATGCCGTGTTTTAAGAGAAACTTCTAGTACTGTAATAGACACCGTTACTGAAATATTAGGCAAATTAATAGAACAGGCTTTGACTTTGATGCCCCAGCTAACTGAATTATTAATAGCATTGACCAATTCTTTATGCGAAACTCTTTTAACGACGGCACCGAAAATTAATGAAACAGTAACCACTTTAATTCTTGGGCTGCTTACTGAAATTAGTGAAAATATAGAACAGGTTGTTGAATTAGGCATTCAGATAGCGATTAACCTAATAAATGGTATTGCTGATAAAATTGGTGACGTTGTACAGGCCGGTGTAAATTTAGTTCTTAATCTTATTCAGGGTATTGCCGATGCACTTAACGATGATGATAACCAGGAAAGATTCAGAAAAGCTTTTGTTGACTTAATCGTCGGCGTAATCAAGACCGTATTTACGTCGTTCAAGATTATTGGCGATATAGGTAAAAAAGCTTGGGAATTTATGAAGAGCGTATGGAGAGATCATATCAAGCCTAAGTTTGAAGAGATCAAATCAAAAGTAAAAGAAATAGGTCATAACATAATAGAAGGCATAAAAGAAGGTATTCACGATAAGATAGAGAGCCTTAAAGCTAAATGTAAAGAAGTTACAGATGCAATTACTGGAAAGATTAAGGATCTTCTTAATATTCATTCTCCTTCTAAAGTAATGGCCGAGATAGGTAAATATACCATAATGGGTATGGCTCAGGGAATTGATAAGAATGCTTCTAAAGCTGTAAATTCTATGGAAAATCTCGGCAATAGCATGATAGATACTACTTCTACCATAGCTTATAAGATTGCTCAGGCTCTTGACCAAGATATGGACATTTCTCCTACAATTACTCCAATAATGGATCTTTCACAAATTCAAAATGGAGTTGGCAGTATCAATTCTATGATAGGCGGAACAAGAGGAATCAACGGAACTATTTCTATAGCTAGCCGAGCTACTAATGGATTTAATGCTACTATGGGCGCTAAGAATGCTGAAGCTATTAGAATTGCTGAAACTACTGGTTCTTCTAAGGCATTTAACAATACATTTAATATTACTGGCAATAATCCTAAGGAAATTGCTAATGAAGTATCTAGGATCATTGCTAAACAGGTAGAAAGGAAGAATGATCAATGGGCGTAATAACTTATAATGGTAAATCATCATCTGATTTTGGTATAATCGTCGAACATTATCCTTCTTATGATATACCTGAAAAAGATTATGATGTAGTTCATGTTCCTGGAAGAAATGGCGACATTCTTATTGACAAAGGATCTTACCAGAATGTAAATAGAACATACGATTTAGCAGTAGGTTCATATGAAGACGACACTTATATATCGTTAGTAAGAAATCTTATTTCTTGGCTTTGCTCGTCAAAGGGGTATACAAGATTATCTGATTCTTATGAACCAGACTGTTATCGTATGGCCGTTTACAAAGATGCCAACACAATTGAAAATATTCTTAATAAAGCTGGTCGTGCTTCAATTACTTTTGATTGTAAGCCCCAGCGTTTTTTGTTAACGGGTGACGTGCCAGTAACTTTTACAGCTGCTGGCACAATATCCAATCCTACTTTATTCGATTCGAAACCGATAATAACTATAACTGGTTCCGGATATGGAACTTTAATTATAGGCGACGCAAGCAATCCGAATAATGTATGTAAAGTAACCCTTTTAGATTATTCTATTGCTGATTCAGTAGGTATTGTTCGTGTAAGAATCGATGGCGAGCAGTTTATGGCTGAAGTTGGAGATGATCCAGAAGATTCATATGAATTCATATGTACTGGTAATAGATGTTCCGGAACAGTTACTTCTACATCTGAAAATCCTATAACTATAGATGATATGGGAACAGAAGAAAATACTGCTAAATTTATAGAAAAAGTAGGAACTAATGCACTAGAAACTTACAATTTTATATTTACTCCAGAACTTAAAGGAGCAGCTATTTACGATTCTTCAAGTTTGAATAATATAGACACTTCTGAAGCAGAACTTCCTTCTGAAAATGAAGTTGAAGAATTATGGTATTGTACTAGAATCTCTTCTGTTATAACTGGATATTCTGGTCTTCAGACAGGTGATGTTTTATTTACAAACATTGACAGATTTTCCGATAGTGCTCGCCAATATTTGGAAAACGAAACTAGTTTAGGCGCAATTACTTGCACATTTAAATACAATTCTACTGATGAAGCATGGCTATTTTATCCCGGTGGGATTGCTGTTAATCTTAGCGATTTTGGTTTGGAATTAGCAGAAGGATTAACATTAGATAATAATGATTCTTTCGATGTTACTGTAACTAGTTATTGGAAAACAGATAACATGAGCGAAGGAGAAGTAAATTATCCTAAAGGAATAAAATGCAATGGCCTTGCTAATTTTAACGATAGTATTTTGGTATTCTTTTATCCTGAATATTGGACTTTATCTGGCTTTAAAGTTCAGCCTAGCGATTATGGAATAAACATAACCGGTCAGGCAATAGAAGGAGATAGTATCTCGGTTAAAGTAAATGCCATATGGGAATTAGAAGAAACAGAAGTTAATATAGGAGATTATGGCATTGTTGAATATGGGACACCTGAAGTAAACGATACAATCGAAGTTCTTACTAGCGGTTCTGTCACTATCGATTCTGAGCAAAAAGATTGTTATAGTGGAGAAAAGAATAAAAATTATGATGTAGAATTTCAAAATGGATTTCCTGAAATTCCTTCTGGGGAAGTTGCTATATCGTTTACAGGCGGAATAGAAGAAGTGGAGGTAGTACCTAAATGGTGGACGATTTAATTAGACTATTTGAATCTACCGAAACAGAATTCATATCAAACGGGTTTGGTTTATTGTCAGATGCAATTTCTTGCTTAGTAGTAGAAGAGAGAAATGGTGAATTCGAATTGACGATGGAGTATCCAATCGGTGGTACACATCATGACAAACTTTTAATGCGTAACATTATATTTGTAAAGCCTAACCCGTTTGATGATCCGCAGCCGTTTAGAATTTATGAAATTGAAAAACCAATAAATTTTGTAATGACTATTCATGCTCATCATATTAGTTATGATTTAAGCGGGTATCCTGTTTCTTCTTTTTCAGCATCTGGAATTAATAATGCAATTTCAGGTCTTTCTAAAAATTGCCCATTAGATTGCCCATTTATATTTTCTACCGACATAGTATCGTCAAAAGAATTTTTAGTAGATACACCGACTAGTATAAGAAGTACTCTTGGCGGTTCAGAAGGTTCTTTTATAGATTTATATGGCGGAGAATACCTATTCGATAAGTTTAATGTAAAGCTTTTAAAAAATAGAGGAAGAGATAATGGAGTAATAATTGAATATGGTAAAAACTTAACCGATTTTGCTCAGGATGAAAACATTGACAATGTTTATACCGGAGTTTTCCCATATGTTATGGTTGAAGAAACCACTAATAACGTAACTGAAAAACGAATGATCACCGTTCCTGAAAAAATAGTTAGACCAGAAGGAAAATATTCGTATGAAAAGATTTTAACTCTCGATATGTCTAGCGAATTTGATGGGGAACCTAGTCCTGATCAGCTTAGGGAAGCAACTAAAAAGTATATCTCTGAAAACAACATAGGAGTTCCAGAAGTATCTTTAAGTTTATCTTTCATTCAGTTATCTAACGATAAACAATATGCTGATTTAAAGGCTTTGGAAACGATACATTTGTGCGATTATGTAACTATAAAGTTTCCTTTAATAAATGTTACAGTAACGTCAAAATGCATAAAAACTGAATATGATGTTCTTTCTGGTTCTTATACATCTATAGAATTAGGAGATGCAAAAAGTGATTTAGCAGAAACCATATCGGTTCAGGCTAAAGAAATTAAGAATATTCCTACTATGGATTCTGTCGAATCAGCAGTTACAAAAGCTACAAAAACAATAACTGGCGGTTTAGGCGGTTATGTGGTTCTGAATAGTAGTACTGGAACTGATGCTCCCGATGAAATATTGGTAATGGATAGACCGTCTATTCAGCAATCTAACAAAATATGGAGATGGAACAAAAACGGATTAGGTTTTAGTAAAAACGGCTATAATGGACCTTATGAATTAGCTATGACTATAAACGGAGAAATTGTAGCAGATTTTATAACTGCTGGAACTTTATCCGGAAAGATACTTCAGTTGGGCACTGTTGATTCAGCAAAGTTATCTGACGATATTAGAAATTTTGTAGATGTTGGATCATTGTGGCTTAGTTTTGATCCTAGTTCAGACGGATTAATAATTGGTCGTAATAATAGTCCGTATAAGATTAGAATAACTAATGACAGTATAAATTTTCTTAATGGTGATACCCCTGTCGCAATTATGACAGGAGACAAAATAGAAATAACACATGGTTATTTTACGACTGACTTAATCATAGGCCGTAAAGGAAGTACTTCATCATTTGGTTTCGTACCGAGATCTAACGGTACATTAGACTTTAAGTATACTGGTTCTTAAAAAGGAGGAATGATATTTGGCTACAACAACCATAAATGGTAGTTTTAAAGGATCAAATGCAAGTTTGTATGCTTTAAAATTAGAATTGTCCTCCGTTGCGAATAATAACGCAAACACTTCTAATGTTACAGCTAGCCTTTATATGAGACGAGTTGGCAGTACGTCATACCCTCAGTGGTCATTAGATAATTCGGCTAAAGCTTCTATAACAATTAATGGAACCGGATCTGGAGAATCTTCAGTAACATTTGATACTAGAGGTACGACTGACTGGATATTATTAAAAACTTATACAGTTAACAATATAGCTCATACTTCAGACGGTTCTAAAACCATATCGGTTTCCGCAACATTTGAACCCAATTCAACTTCTAGTTTGTATGGCGGCACTTGCAGCGGTAATTTTACATTAGATAAAATACCCAGAGCTTCGACACCGTCAATAGGAAATTTTAATATTGGTTCTAATCCGACTATAACATGGACTCCTGCTAATAGTACATTTATATTTAAGTTGAGAGTCGTTTGCGGATCATTTGATTCAGGTTATACTTCATTTATTCGTCCTAGTAGAATTACACAATATTCATATTCGTCTATAAATATTCCGATGAGTGCTGCTTCTGGAATTAGTGCTACTGCTAAGTCCCTCACATGTTCAGTAACATTAATAACATATGACTCAAATGGTACTCAAATTGGATACGTTAGCACATCTTCAACGGCAACATTGCCGAATAATGCTGATACAAAACCGTATATGGAATCGTGTGTTCTTACCGGAATAAACCAGTATGGCAGCATGTATTTGCAAGGGCTTTCGTCTGTTAATATCTTATCCAATGTTAAATGTCGGTATAACGCTAATTTATCTAAAATAGAAATTTATTTGAATGATAAACTAATAGGGACGTCTTCTAATTATACCACACCGCTTCTAACACAGATTGGCGTTAATAATATTAGAATAGTATTCACAGATTCAAGAGGATATTCGGATCAGTATACAACGAGCATCATCGTTGTTGCATATTCTCCACCTTTTTTAGGAAACATTTCTTCTAGAAGATGGAATGCGACAACCGAAGAATATGATGACAATTCGAATACCATCTTAGTGGAATATACAATTAATTATAATCCATTAGATGGAAGTAATAATTTTTTAGTAACAGTAAACTATAGACAAAAAGGAAACAATACCTGGCTTCCCGGAACTACTAGTTTAATGGATAAAGCTATCGTTTATAATTTGTCTGAGGACAACACATACGAATTGCAAATTATCATTTCCGATAGCGTAGGCGGTTCTAATGCATATTTTGATATAGTGTCGACGTCTGCTACACTTATAAATTATGCTCAAAATGGAATAGCATTCGGAAAAGCTAGCGAACTGCAAGAAACTTTTGAGTGCGACTTCAACACAAAATTTTATAAAAATGTTGATGTAGATGGAAATCTTAATGCAGATGGGAGTCTTAATCTTAATGGTAATCTTAATCTTAACGGTAATACTTTTGGAATTATAGATAATCTAACATCAACCGAACAGAACAAAGCATTATCTGCTAATCAAGGTAAAGTGTTAAAAGGTATTGTTGATACAATAGGCACGTACTACCAAACAGCGCCAGCCAATAAAAGTATTTCCGTCTCGACAAGAACGACCATAGCTACACTTACTTTGCCGGCAGGAAATTATGTCGTATCAGGTTTTCATGCTTGGACAGTTGGTTTTTCCGATAATACCATTGACTATATATCCGTTAATGGCTCATCGTATATGTATAATCGCGCAAAAGGCGAAAATGGCGGTGGTAACGTTGTAACAGCAGTGATGAGTCTCTCTGCACAGTCAACAATTACATTGCAAACATATTTATATGGCTCAACAGCACGAACGGCGTCGAGCATCAAGTTGGTAGCGATAAAAATAAAATAGTTAAAATTCAAAATGGAGGTATAACGGATGCTAGATATTGTTTTAAAATGGCTTATACCATTTATCTGCGGATCATTGGTTGCTTTTTTAACATCTCTTTTGATCAAATTTAAAGCAATCAAAGCCGGTATTTGCTGTTTGCTTAGGGCCGAGATAATCCGTCAGTATGAGAAATGGTCAGGCCTTGGATATTGTCCAGTTTATTCGAAAGAAGCTCTGTCAAGAGCATATGAAGCTTATCATAATCTTGGCGGAAATGACGTAGCTACAAATTTATATAAGTCTACGGTTTCTTTACCAACTGAAAAGGAGGAATAGAAGATATGAATAAGATTTTTAAAGACATGAAATGTGTAATCACTATAATGTTCACATTAGCAATTATCGGGCTTGCTTATATTACTGTATTTTCTAATACTGCACTTTTCGAAAAAGTTTTTGTATTGTTTAGCAATATTCTCACAAGTGTATTTACTTATTATTTTACTCGTACGAAAGAGACAAAAGAAACTAAAGAAGACAACGAAAATAAGGAGTGATGATAATGAATAAATATTTCAGGTATCCGGTTGAATATGTTGGCATAAGTCAGCGTTATAAAACAGGTAAACATCTTGGCCTTGATTTCGGATGGAATTCGGAGTATCTTCCCATGAAGATATTCGCAGCTTCTGAAGGAATTGTCAAAATAGCAGACTATGGTAAAGCAATAGGTTGGTATGTCGTAATATTCCATGGCACTAAGGATGGTAAAGACATTTATACTCAGTATAAACATCTTGAGTCTAGACCCATGGTTAAACCTGGTGATTCTGTTACGATGACTACTCAGATAGGAATTATGGGTGCTACCGGAACTGAATGTGACGGTCGTCATTTGCATTTCGACTATATTCCGATTCCGAAGGATAAACCTTTCGATCAGTCGTATAGAATTAATCCTGAAAACTATTTGTATGCTTATTCGGACATTGTAATAGGCAAAAAAGGTCAGGATGGTGTTGCAATAAATCACGTAGATATGACAGTTTCTGAAGGTTGCAAAATTAAAGTAGAAGAGCCTAAATATACGACTACTTATACTGTTCTTAAAGGCGATACTTTGTACAAAATTGCTAAATCTTATGGTATGACCCTTGATGATTTGCTCAAAATGAATCCCGATATTAAGAATCCGAATCTGATTTATCCAGGACAGATTATTTATATTTCAAGTTCTGAAAAAACAACGTATACCGTTTCAAAAGGTGATACGCTTAGCAAGATAGCAAATAGATTTGGAACTACCGTTTCCAAACTTGTAGAACTTAATAATATTAAGAATCCGAATCTTATTTATCCTGGACAGGTCATAAAACTTAAATGAGAGTGCTGATATGGATAATAATGAATGGATTTATATTTTAAAAGTATTTTCTAGCAAGACGTATAAGGATGTAGAAGATAAGAAAAAAGAATTGAAAAATTATCTTAGATCTAAAGAACTTAATGATCCAATTGTTATCTATATTGGTACTGGCGGTTATTATGTACTTGGAATAGGTAATTTTAAATCTGTTTCTAAAGCGGCAATATATGCAGCGACTTATCTTATGCCAGATTACAAATCTATAATAATAGAAAAGCCTAAAGCTATAGCCTTTAAGCCTAATTGATATTTTTAAAAAGAAAAGAGAGCGCATTAAAAACAATCTCTTTTCTTTTTTTTCGCATAAAAAACCGCACCTTTTATGAAAGGAAGTGATTTATGATGGAAATAAATTATAATCTTACCATCAATAAAGAGTTTGAACAATACTTGATTGAACGGACTGAAAGAAAAGTGGCATTCCCTACGTTTGGTATGGACACGAATGTTCAGTATAGGTTTAAATTTCCAAATGGCTATGGAGCAAGTGTAATAAAAGGTAGTGGTTCATATGGAGGAACACTGAATTTATGGGAACTTGCATTATTGGGCATGGATGGGCATTTACTATATACTGACCTTGTTGGTAATGACGTTTTGGGATTTTTGACGGATTCTGAAGTCAACAAAGTATTAGAAATGATTTATTCAGGTAAAATAGATGAAGATTTTAATCCGTACATAAGTTATTACAATGATTAAAAGATTTGGGATTGATATTTTTATCAGTCCCTTTTCTTTTTCGCATAAAAAACCATACCTTTTATGAAAGGAAGTGATTAATTGTGAGAAAAAATTACGATTTAAAAGTTCAAAAAAGGTTTCAAAATTTTATTAAACGAGAAATGGTTTTGTATGAAACTGAAAATGATCCTGGTTATGCGGAATATGTATTTATATTTCCTAATGGATTTGGAGCATGTGTTTATAAGAATCAAGAATCTTATGGATTTAAAGATGATTTATGGGCATTTAACTTAATAGATCCTAACTGTAGGAAAGAGGATATGTGTTTGGCAGACGAGGATACTTTCGGTTGTCTTACAGATTTCGAGGTTAATTGTAAACTTGAAATGGTTTTTGAAGGAAAAATTAAAGAACTCTTACAAGACGACTGAATTTAAAAAGATTAGATCTTGTAGAAAACAAGGTCTTTTCTTTTTCGCAAGATTTTCAACTTCCTTTATGAACATAAAAACATTTTAGGAGGTTTAAAAATGAATATTTTAGAAGGATTAAAATTTATGGTTATGGTATTACTGCCATTATTTATGGGGTGTGGCATAGCCGAAATTGTTATCAATCGAAATAAAATAAAATCTTTTAAAGATGTTATCTATGCGATAATAGGAAAATTTGATTGAGAAGATTTGGGATTGATATTTTTATCAGTCCCTTTTCTTTTTCGCAAAATTTTCAAGCCATATTATGAACAGTAAAACGTTTAAAAATTATATTTTTAAAGGAGATAGTAATATGACTACAGAAGTAAAAAAAATTTAAGCGGATCGATAAAAGACTCGGTTGTTCATTATGTGCGCATCATCATATTGAACGTATAAAAAATGGAACAGGAAAATTATGCGTTCATTTGTGCGGTGCAGCGAATGATGAAAAATGTAGTATTAATAATTGTCCGTACAAAGAAGAACTGTCGAAGTATTCTAGCTATGAAGAATATTTTAAATCGTTTAACAATAAAGAATGGCCTATAATCTAGGCCTTTTCTTTTTCCGCAAAATTTACATGTTCCTTTATGAAAGGAAGTATTTATAATGAAAAAAATTTATAATGATTTTATTGATTTATGGGCAAGAT
>JAGHSE010000082.1 GCA_018066015.1 Candidatus Colivivens equi | reverse complement strand
ATTATAGGTAGTCCCATCGCCGAGACTACCCAATCATTAATATTTTTCATGACTAATTGATTCGTCAACGGCTTTATTGATAGACTTGATCTTCTTAATAAAGAACTCAAGCAAAAGGCGACCAAATGTTTCCGAAGAATCAATACGTTCTTTCAAAAATGCCACATAGATACCTTTTTTGTTGATCTACAACAATTCATAAATTTCAAAATCAACTTTATTATAGATTAATTCGGCATACAATTAAAATTTATAGTTATATTTGCAAAAAAATTATGAAGAAGACAACTGAACAATTCGTATCAGAGGCAAGAAAAATTCATGGGGATAAATACGACTATTCCAAGACAGCCTACTTAACTTCTAACGATAAAGTTTGCATCATTTGTCCTATTCACGGAGAGTTCTGGCAAGTTGCGTCTTCTCACCTATCAAAATGTGGGTGTCCCAAATGTGCAATAAAGCAAAGTTCCATTAGATATAAAATTTGGACAGAAGAAAAATGTTTTGATGCTGCTAAAGAATATTCTACAAGAGGAGATTTTAAGAAGGGCAACCAATCAGCATATGATAGTGCTAGAAAGAATGGTTGGCTAGATCAATACACATGGTTTGAACCAGCAAGGAAACAAGTAACCCCAGGACACTGGACATATGCTAGATGCTTTGAAGAGGCAAGAAAATATTCAACCAAAGCAGACTTTACAAAATTCTCATATGGAGCAAAGCAAGTGGCTGTGAGAAAAGGATGGATTAAAGATTATACTTGGTTTATTCCGCCATTTAGATGGACAGAAGAATTATGCATAGAAGAAGCTCGCAAATATACATCTAAACTAACATTTCTAAAAGGTAATGCGGGTGCATATAAATATGCCTCGAGAAAAAAAATGTTTGATAAGTTTAGCTGGTTTATTGAAGAAAAGAAACCTAATGGATATTGGACAGAAGAGCGATGCTACGAAGAAGCCATTAAATATGAATCAAAAAAAGATTTTGTCAGAGGATGCCCTGCTGCACATTCTGCAGCTGTTCGTCATGGATGGCTTGAAACATACGAATGGTTTGGGAATGAAAGGTTCGATATTCTTGGGAGAATAGACTGCGTTTATGCCTACGTTTTTGAGGAGTTCAAAACTGCATATATTGGACGAACTCTAATGAGGAGACAAAAGGCAAGAGACAAAGAACACATCTTTAATACCGAGTCTGATGCGGTTGCTAAATTTGCAGAAAATAATGGGTGTGAGATCCCTCCTATGATGATACTAGAAGCTAATCTCACTTTATCAGAAGGTCAAAAGCAAGAAGACTCTTGGAAGAATCATTACATAAATCTTGGTTATGAATTACTAAACAAAGCGGCTACAGGACAAGGTGTAGGATCTCTTGGTGCTATCAACCATGGCAAATGGAACAAAGAAACGTGCTTAATAGAAGCGCAAAAATATCAATATGTTGGCGATTTTGAGAAACAAAGTGCTTCTGCTTGTGCCGCAGCTAGACGAAACGGATGGATTAAGGAATACACTTGGCTAAACAAAAGGTGGGAACCACTATGGAATAAAGACACCTGTTTCCAAGAAGCTAAAAAATATTCAAGTCGAAGAGAATTCCAAACTAGTGCTCCTGGAGCTTATAACAAAGCTATTAGGAATGGATGGATTGACGAATATACTTGGATGCCTTCAAGACAACAGAAGCCTTCTGGTTTTTGGCAAAACTATGATAACTGCTTTCAAGAAGCTAAAAAATATTCAAGTCGAAGAGAATTCCAAAGAGCTTGTCCTAGTGCTTATACGCAAGCTTGGAAAAATGGATGGATTGATGAATATACTTGGTTGCAAGAAAAGTCTAAACCAAGTGGCTATTGGACTCGTGAAACATGTTTTGAAGAAGCTAAAAAATATAGGAGTCGTTCCGAATTTAGTAAAAATGCAGTTGCTGCATACCATTTGGCACGCAAAAACGGATGGCTTAAAGAATATAATTGGTTTGTGAACCTAGTCTGGGAATGGACTTATGATTCATGCAAACTCGAAGCTTCAAAATATAAAAAACGTAGCCATTTCAAAGCAGAGTGCCCAGGTGCA
This sequence comes from Candidatus Colivivens equi, assembly GCA_018066015.1. Taxonomy (GTDB): domain Bacteria; phylum Bacteroidota; class Bacteroidia; order Bacteroidales; family Bacteroidaceae; genus Colivivens; species Colivivens equi. Next base: position 886 of record JAGHSE010000082.1, on the reverse strand, counting down.
TATCAAAAGTCTAGAAAAAATGGATGGTTAGATGAATTCTTTCCAAAATAACAAAATCCAGGTCTACTTGCTAATAGACCTAGATTCTTTATTTTCAGAAAGGATATTTTCTTTGTCAAATTCTATCAGTTTTGCCCTCTTAAAAAAAAGAATGATCAAAAGGCACTTTATTTAGATGTCCTACGAGATAATTAGCAATCTCACAATTGGAAAACGTGTTGAAGGTCTTCTTATCCTCACATAAATCCAGCTCAAATAATCAGATTATTATACATTAAATACACTTTTAATTAAAAAAAGTTACAATAATACGTCCATTAATGAAATTATTACTAACTTTGCAACACACTAACACATAACTTTCATGGTAAGTTCTACTGTTAAACAAATGATTCCTAAGATCCAAAGTTATTTGGCTATGCAACCAATAGAGAAAGCATGGCTATTTGGATCATGCTCAAGAGGAGAGGAAACACCGGATAGTGATGTCGATATTCTTGTACAATACAAAGAAGGTGAGCGAATCACACTTTTCACAATCTCACGCATTGCCCTCGGTCTTGAATCAGAGTTGAATCGTGCAGTAGATTTGATTGAGGATGGCAGACTTCTTCCATTTGCAGAAGCAAGTGCAAACAATGATAAAATACTGATTTATGAGAGAACCGCTTAGAGATTCTGAACGTCTGAAACACATTCAGGCTGCCATAAACAATCTGGTTAACAATAGCTCAAAATATTCTCTAGAAGAATTGCTAGCAGATCCTATTGCATACTATGGTTTTGTAAAATTGGTTGAAATCATTGGAGAAGCTACTTATAAATTGACAAAAGAGTACAGAGCCGATCATCCAGAAGTGCCATGGGATGTAATGGAGAAAATGCG
>JAGHSE010000198.1 GCA_018066015.1 Candidatus Colivivens equi | reverse complement strand
TGATTCGCAGTAATATTTAATTTTAAGCATTATGAAACACTCAAAATTTATTGCAATCGTACTCAGTGTAGTACTCGTATTTAGTAGTTGTAATATGAATAACACCACTAAAGGTGGACTTATTGGTGGTGGTGGCGGTGCTGCTCTTGGTGCTCTCGTGGGTAGTCTTATTGGTGGTGGCATTGGTGGAGGCACAGCAATTGGAGCAGCTATCGGTGGTGCAGTTGGTACTGGTGCAGGAGTTCTTATCGGCAAGAAAATGGATAAGGTAAAGCAACAGGCTGAAGCAGTTCAAAACGCACAGGTTCAGACTATCACAGACGCTAATGGTCTTGAGGCTGTAAAGGTTACTTTTGACTCTGGTATTTTGTTTACTACAGGTAGTGCAACACTCAGTTCAACAGCTAAGTTTTCACTCAACCAATTTGCAAACAACGTATTGAAGGCTAATCCTGACCTTGAAGTGGCAATCTTGGGCTTCACAGACAATGCAGGATGGAAAAACAGTACAGCAGAACAGAGTGCACAGAAGAATCTTAACCTTTCACAGCAGCGTGCTGATGCAGTTAAGAACTATCTCTTCTCTCAGGGCGTTCTGACTAAGCAGGTTAAGACATCTACAGGTCTTGGTGAACAGAATCCAGTAGCTGACAACTCAACAGATGCAGGTAAGGCTCAGAATCGCCGTGTAGAGGTTTACCTCTATGCTAGTCAGGCAATGATTGAGGCTGCAAAGAAAGAGGCTCAGAACTAATTCTAAATATTGAAAATGATTTCGGCTATCTTAAATAAGATTCTGAAATTCACGATTTCAATTGTTATATTTTTTATAGGCACTTCCATCTTGGCAGTTATACTGTATAAGTATGTTGAAGTGCCTTTTACTCCACTTATGGGTATCCGAATGATAGAGCAAGTACATGATGGGCGCATTCCTCATGCTTACCACGAATGGGTACCATTAGATTCCATGTCACAATATATGCCCGTTGCCGTTATTGCAAGTGAAGACCAACGTTTTTTATCTCACAACGGTTTTGACGTTGAAGCAATAGAGAGAATACTCAAGAAGAAGTATGAAGAAGGAGGATTGGATGCAGTAAGACATGGAAAGATGCGTGGAGGTAGTACGATAACTCAGCAAACTGCCAAGAACGTGTTTCTCTGGCCAACGTCTTCTAGGGTAAGAAAAGGTTATGAAGCTTATTTCACTGTATTGATAGAAGCATTTTGGAGCAAGCATCGCATTATGGAGGTTTATTTGAACGTAATAGAGATGGGGGATGGAATATATGGTACCGAAAGTGTGGCCAACAAGCATTTCGCTACTTCTGCCCATTTGCTTTCTCGCGACCAATGTGCAATGATTGCCGCTTCATTGCCGAACCCTCTAAAAATGGATAGTTCAAAACCTTCCAACTATATGTACAAGCGTCAGAGATGGATAAAACAACAAATGAGACATGTAGATCTTTTTGAAAAAGAATAATTAACTTATTTCTATGAAAATAATCAAATTTTTTACAATCGTTTTATCAGTAACCATGTTGTTTACCTCATGCTACATGAACGGAGCAACTAGGGGTAGTTTAATAGGAGGCACAGGTGGCGCAGTAGTAGGAGCAATGGCAGGAAAAGCTTTAGGCAACAGCGCATTAGGAGCTTCTATCGGTTCTGCAGTTGGGTCTGCTGTCGGTTCGTCAGTAGGTGCTGCTAACGATGCCAAGAAGGTAGAACAACAACCAGAGTATTCATATTGATGCGAAGATTACTATTCTTTCTTTTTTTTATAAACTTATTTTCACAGTTGTATGGGCAGCACTTCACAATTGCTTCATATAATTGTGAAAATGCTTTTGACAGCATACATGACGAGGGAAAGGACGACTATGAATATCTGCCTCAAGGGCAACGTCGATGGTCGCGCAAACGCATGTATGCAAAACTAAAAAACATAGGTAAGGTAATTCTCTCAATAGACTCCATAAGACCAGTTGATATAGTGTGTTTGGAGGAGGTTGAAAACGATACTGTCATGACTTATCTAACTCAAAGGACGGCATTAGCTAGTATCGGATATAAATATCTGATAACCTCCTCGCTTGACGACCGTGGTTGCGACTTGGCGATTTTGTATTCTCCATTTACTTTTCATCTGCTTTCACACGAAAGTATCAGACCCAAAATCAATATTCACACACGCGATGTATTGCATGCCACGGGTATTATACCTAGCGGTGACACTTTGGATGTCTTTGCGGTACACTTACCTAGCAAACTGAAGGGTAAGAAGAGTGAGGCATATAGGACTAAAATAGCCTCACAAATAATGGGCAAGATAGACTCTATCACATTAGTGAGGCCAAATGCGTATATCGTAGTCTTAGGCGATTTTAATGACGGGCCTACATCAAAAGTTGTGGTTAAAAGCTTCGGGCGTCTAAATAATCTAATGACCAAACAAGATCATTCGTATAAATATCATGGAATGTGGGATTGCATAGACCAAATTCTCGTCAATGATAATGTTCTGAGTAAAGTGCGCATGCGAGGTGTAGCTACACGTAATTTCATGCTTGAAAAAGACAAAACATATTCAGGTAAAATGCCACATCGTACTTTCAGAGGATATAAATATGATGCAGAAGGGTTCAGTGATCATCTTCCTGTCTTCGTAAAAATTGATAGCAACCCGCATCAGAGAGCTCAGGACGATTCCACCCATCATGATCAGTAAGATAACGAGGTGGGATTTTGAAATCAACCACTGCTATACCACGAGCTCGTGATATGCTATCAAGGTGGAAATCACTAGAATAATCATGATTGATGACACTAACAAAATTATGTCTCTTACTTATTGCGGTATCGCCCTCAAATACACATCCAACAAATCGAGAGAAATCTATTGACGTGGTATCGGTAAGTACAAGACAATGTTTAAATTCATAATTGAAAGCGATGCTTTCATCGTCAACACGAGTACCAAACAGTTCATCCTTTGCCATGCCTGTGATAATACATCCTTCAAATCCTAAGTTATTCACTGAATAGGCTGTATCATTTATGACATTGGCAAAATAAAGCGCATGTCCACAAGCATCCCAAGGGTAAAACTGGGCTATTGTATTGAAATAGAATTGATTTGACCCACCTATAATATTGACACAATTACCTTTTGCATTCGTAATTTGACAATTACCTATTTCGGTATTACAACAGAATAAATCTAGTCCGTGGCCAGCTACATTATGTATGATGGAATTAGTTAGAAGAAGTGAGGTGCCTACATTCGCTCCATCTACTCTAACGCCATAATTACCACTATGTATA
>JAGHSE010000066.1 GCA_018066015.1 Candidatus Colivivens equi | reverse complement strand
CTTTAGAAAAATTTGTAGAATTGTTCGCAGAACAGTTTGATGAAACTGATGCAAGTCAAATTACAGCAACAACAGCGTTCCATGATATTGATGAATGGTCATCTCTAACTGGTCTTAGCGTTATTGCAATGGTTGATGAGGAATTTGATGTTCAACTCAAAGGAGATGATGTTAGAAATTCCGTCACTGTTGAGGATTTGTATAAAAAAGTAATAACGAAAATATAATCTATGGCTTTTTTGGAATTTAAGAATGTTAGGATCGTTGGCATTTCTGCTGGAGTTCCTAAAAAAAAGATTTGCAATCTAGATTTAAAAGGACTGTCAAAAGACTATAATGCTGAAGCTTTTGTTGAAACAACAGGAGTCAAAGAAAGAAGAGTGGATGACTTAACAACTTCGGACTTGTGTGTACCTGCAGCTGAGCGACTTATTGCAGACCTTGGATGGGATAAAGCAGAAATTGAAGCAATTATCTTAGTATCACAAACTACAGACTATTATCTTCCTGCTACTGCATGTATTCTTCAGAATCGTCTTGGACTTACTAAGGAGTGTTATGCAGAAGATATAGTACTTGGTTGTTCAGGATGGGTTTATGCTCTGAGTAATATTGTTTCCTTAATGTCAACTGGCGGGATTAAAAAAGCATTATTACTAGCTGGAGATGCAAAGCCACATGTAGAAACAAATGACCCCTTATTTGGGTTTGCTGGAACTGCTACTGCTCTTGAGTACAAAGAAGGTGCAGAAGGTTTTAAGTTCCATTTTGGAACGGATGGCAGTGGATATGATGCCATCATTATTCCCGATGGAGGCACTCGCAATCAGGTGACAGAAAAATCTTTTGACTTTGAAGAAATAGATGGCAAGCAATATAATCGTTTACAAACTAGAATGAAGGGGATGGATGTATTTTCATTTGGAATATCTACGGCACCTAAATCAATTAAGAAACTTGCTGAGAATTTTGCTTTTGACTATCAGGATTGTGATTATTTCATCCTTCATCAGGCAAATATGAAGATGAATAATATGATTGCTAAGAAACTTAAACTTGCATCTGAAAAAGTACCTTCAAGTATGTGGAAATTTGGTAATACATCATCTGCAAGCATTCCGCTGACTATTGTAACTCAACTTAAAGGTAAGTTTGAAAACAAACCGACTAGATTCATTTGTTGTGGTTTTGGGGTTGGATTGTCATGGGGGACAGTAGTTTTCAGTACAAATGACATCGTAATATCCCAATTGGTAGAGGTAGATAAACAAACAGAAGAACAATGGGTATAGAATATAATCCTTTTTCTATTGAAGGAAAGACCATACTAATAACTGGCGCATCTTCTGGTATTGGAAGAGCAACTGCAATTGAATGCTCTAAAATGGGGGCTAAGGTTGTTATTACGGGAAGAAATGTAGAACGGTTGCAAGAAACATTTGATTTGTTACAAGGTAATGAAAATATTCAAATAGTAGCAAATCTGAATTCAGAAGAAGATATAGAACATCTTGTTGAGGAATGTCCTATTCTTGACGGCTTGGTAAATAATGCGGGTAGAGGAATAAATAAGCCTGTCAATTTTGTCAAGTTGGATGACCTTAAAGATGTTTATCAAACTAATCTGTTTGCAATTGCAATCTTGACGAAACAATTAATTAAAAAAAAGAAACTAATTAAGTGTTCTTCAATAGTATTTACA
>JAGHSE010000129.1 GCA_018066015.1 Candidatus Colivivens equi | reverse complement strand
TAATGAAGAATCTTAAGTTATTATTATCAAGCATACAGCCGAAAGAAGTAGTCGGTTCCTTGGATGTTGACATACAAGGTGTGAATATTGACTCAAGACTGATAGAAAAAGGTCACATCTTTTTTGCAGTCAAAGGTACTCAGACTGATGGTCATAATTATATTGACAAAGCCATTGAGAATGGAGCATCTGTAATTGTCCTCCAAGATATGCCTAGCACTATCTTGCCAAATATTACTTATGTCCGTGTTGATAATGTAGAACAAATAGTAGGTGAGGTTGCAACATTGTTTTATGATAATCCAACCCCCAAATGTAAATTAGTAGGAGTGACAGGTACGAATGGCAAAACAACAACAGCCACTGTCTTGTATAATTTGTTTAGAAAGATGGGACACAAGGTTGGTTTGTTGTCAACTGTAATGAACTATATTGACGGTGATGCTTATCCTACATCTCATACCACTCCAGATCCTATTACCCTCAACAGAATGTTGGCTCGAATGGCTGATAGAGGTTGTGAGTATGTGTTTATGGAAGTTAGTTCTCATTCAATTGTACAAAATAGAATCAGTGGTTTGAAGTTTGCTGGAGGTATTTTTACCAATATCACAAGAGATCATCTGGATTATCACAAGACATTTGATAATTATCTAAAAGCAAAGAAGATGTTTTTTGACAATCTGCCAACCGATGCATTTGCCCTCACAAATGCTGACGACAGAAATGGTATGGTAATGGTTCAAAACACTAAGGCTAAAGTACAAACCTATTCCGTTTGCCAAATGGCAGATTACCGTGCTCGGATTGTTGAAAGTCATTTTGAAGGAATGTATCTTGAGATAGATCATAGAGAGGTGGGTGTTCATTTTATTGGTAAATTTAATGTGTATAACTTACTGGCTGTATATGCCACTGCTCAGCTTTTAGGAAAATCACAAGAAGACGTATTACTTGCTTTGAGCGAAATGAAACCTGTAAGTGGCAGATTTGAAGCTGTGAACACCCCAGATGGGTTTACCGTAATTGTAGATTATGCCCACACACCTGATGCTTTGGAAAATGTGTTGCGTGCCATTCATGGAGTTTTGGAAGGTAAGGGAAATGTTATAACAGTATGCGGTGCGGGTGGTAATCGAGATAAAGGCAAACGCCCTCTGATGGCTAAAGAAGCGGCACGTCAAAGTAACACATTGATTCTTACTAGTGACAATCCGCGCTTTGAAGAACCCGAGGCAATTATAAATGATATGCTCTCAGGGTTGGACCAAGAACAACTCAAAAATGTCTTGACAATAGTAAACAGGCGTGATGCTATTAAAACAGCATGTATGATGGCAAAGCGAGGTGATGTGGTTTTGTTGGCAGGCAAGGGACATGAAGATTATCAAGAAATAGCTGGAGTAAAATATCATTTTGACGATAAGGAAGAAGTGATGAAATTGTATAATTTATAGAACACCCCAATAATTTATAAAAACACAGAGCATGATTTATTATCTTTCACAATATTTTGCAGAAATGCATTTACCAGGAGCAGCAATGTGGGGTTATGTCTCATTTCGCTCCTTATTAGCTTTGATTATTTCATTGATTATATCAATGTGGTTTGGGAAGAATTTCATTACATTTATGAAGCGTAATCGGCATCTTGAGGTTGCTCGTGACGAACAGACTGACCCCTTTGGTATATATAAGACCGACACACCTTCAATGGGTGGTGTGATTATCATCATTGCAGTACTGATTCCTGCTTTGTTGCTAGGACGTTTGGATAATGTATATATGCTATTACTCATTCTCACAATGCTATTCTTTGGAGCTTTGGGATTTATAGACGATTTTATTAAATTGAAGGGCAATAAAGACGGACTGAAACCTCGTCATAAAATTCTAGGGCAATTAGTATTTGGATGTATCGTAGGAGTCACGCTATGGCTTAGTCCACAAGCCGTTGTGCGTGAAAATGTAGAACGCATCAGTGGTACTGTTGGTACGGAGATATACCACAAAAGCGAAGCGCGTAAATCAACAGTCACTACTGTTCCTTTCTTCAAAAATAATAATTTGGATTATTATGAAGCATTCAGTTGGATTCAAAATGGCAAGGTGAAGAGGGCCTGTGGATGGATATTGTTTATCATAGTTACTACATTTGTGATAACTGCAATTTCTAATGGTGCAAACCTGAATGACGGAATGGATGGAATGTGTGCAGGTAATTCAGCCATAATCGGGGTGGCTTTAGGTATATTGGCTTATGTATCAGGACATATTCATTATGCCAGTTATTTGAATGTAATGTATATTCCAGGTTCAGAGGAAATAGTCGTATTCATTTGTGCCTTCGTAGGGGCTTTGATTGGATTTTTGTGGTACAACACATTTCCCGCAAAGGTCTTTATGGGAGATACAGGCAGTTTGGCAATTGGAGGAATTATTGCAGTTACCGCTATTATTATCCACAAAGAATTATTGATGCCAATCCTCTGTGGTATATTCCTAGTTGAAAGTGTTTCTGTCATCCTACAGGTACAGTATGCAAAATACGGAAACAAACGAGGACTGAAATTGCGAGTATTCAAACGTGCACCTATACACGACCATTTTCGTGTGTTAAAGAGCCAATTGCTTCCAGAGGCAAAGTATCTTATCAAAAAACCAACAACAGTATTGCATGAAAATTCTATCACAATACGATTCTGGATTGTTACTATTCTCTTGGCAGCCATTACAATAATAACATTGAAAATTAGATAACACATTGTAAAAAAGTAGAGTATGAAGCGAATAGTAATATTGGGCAGTGGAGAAAGTGGTGCCGGAGCAGCGGTACTTGCACAACAAAAGGGTTTTGATGTGTTTGTGTCGGATATGTCTGAAATTAAGAGTCAGTATAAGTCATTACTGAATCAACATAATATTTTGTGGGAAGAAAAACAACATACAGAAGAACTGATACTTTCTGCAGATGAAATAATCAAGAGTCCAGGAATTCCTGACAAGGCACCAATCATTAAGAAAATCAAGACTCAAGGTATTCATATTATCAGTGAAATTGAATTTGCTGGAAGATATACTGATGCCAAGATGATATGCATTACAGGTTCAAATGGCAAAACCACTACTACATCACTCATATACCACATATTATGTCGGGCAGGAATGAACGTAGGTTTGGCTGGTAATATCGGCAAGAGTTTGGCTCTGCAGGTTGCTACCGAGCATCATGATGTATATGTCATAGAGCTGAGTAGCTTTCAACTTGACAATATGTATGACTTCAAAGCTGATATTGCAGTCTTGATGAATATCACTCCCGATCATCTTGACAGATATGATTATAAAATGCAGAACTATACAGATGCTAAAATGCGCATTACACAAAATCAGACACCTGCCGATGCATTTATTTACTGGGCAGAAGACCCTATTATTTGTCAGGAAGTACAAAAACACGACTCCGAACTACACGCACTGCGATATGCCTTCACAGCGGACACGCCACTTCCAGGAACGATGTCACAAGAACAACTCTCATTGCGAGGACGTCATAATTTATTAAATTCATTGGCAGCAAGTGCTGTAGCAACACTTGCTGGTGTACCTCAGGATATAATTATAGAAGGGTTGTCAAATTTCCCAGGAGTAGAACACAGATTGGAAAAGGCAGGATTCGTGGGCGATATTGAGTTTATCAACGATTCAAAAGCTACTAATGTTGATGCATGCTGGTATGCACTTGAAAGTATGACCAAACCAACCGTCTTAATACTTGGAGGATTAGATAAAGGGAATGACTATAGTCAAATTTATCCATTAGTTCGGCAAAAGTGTATTGGTTTAGTGTTGATGGGTGTTGACAATAAGAAATTACATGATTGTTTTGATCACTTTGGCATTCCTGTAGCAGATGTTTCCAGTATGCAAGTATGTCTCGCTGAATGTATGAAGATGGCACGTCCTGGATGCTGTGTGTTGCTTAGTCCGTGCTGTGCTAGTTTTGATTTATTCAAGAACATGGAGGACCGAGGTGAACAATTTAAAAACGGTGTTAAAAAAATAGCTTCTCAAGGATAATATGTTTAACAGACTCTCATATTTTATTTCAAATAATTTCTTCAAAGGAGATAAAGCTGTTTGGATGATATATTTCTTCCTATGTATGATTTCGTTGGTGGAAATATATAGCGCATCTAGTAATTTGACATTCCAATCAGGTCACCATTGGAAACCATTGATTAGTCAGGCTGGTTTTCTAATTGCAGGTTTTATCATCATTTTGCTAATTCATAGAATTCCTTGCAAGTTCTTTAAACTCTTACCAATTGTCTTATTACCATTTTCGTGGCTACTTCTGTTATTTACAAAATTCTTTGGTAGCGATGTGAATACGTCACACAGATGGATGCAATTAGGACAATTCACTTTTCAACCATCAGAGTTAGCTAAAACTGCATTGATACTTGCTGTTGCTCTCGTACTAGCACAATCACAAGTGAAAATTAAAATTCGTACTAAGAATGGTATTAAGACAGTAGCTCGTGCTATTAGTGGTGGATATTCTAAACCTTTCAAGATGTGTTGCTGGCTGATATTTCCAACTTGTGCCCTTATTTTTACAGAAAATTTTTCAACAGCAGCTATTTTATTTACAGTAACAACTGCTATGATGATTATTGGTAATATACCAAGAAAATACATGTGGCTAGAGTGTGGAGCACTATTGTTATTGGTAGGTGTTGCTATAGCTAGTTTGTTTATTTTACCAAATTCTGATATTGAAAAAATACCTCGTGCCCCGACTTGGAAAGCAAGATTAAGTAATAAGTTTTGTCCGGATGCTAAAGTCGATTCTGTTGCAAATATATCACTACAAGAAGCACAAAAACAAGAAACTAGTGCATTGATTGCTGTCTCGAATTCCAATATCATTGGTCGTGGTCCTGGCAACTCTGAAGAACGTGATTTTCTATATCGTGCAGAATCAGATTTTATTTATGCTATCATCATTGAGGAACTAGGTGTTATTGGTGGAATTGTGCTCTTGATATTATATATTGTCCTACTTATCAGAGTAGGAAAAATAGCACAGAAGTGTGATAGATTTTTCCCTGCTTATCTTGTGATGGGACTGGGTATGATAATGGTTCTTCAAGCATTTGTCAATATGGGGGTAGCGGTTGGATTATTACCAGTCACAGGACAGACGCTCCCGCTTATCAGTAAGGGTGGCTCGTCTATTCTTATCACGAGTTTTAACATAGGAATGATACTGAGTGTAAGCCGATATGCTGATAAAGTCAGTGAGACTCGCAATGAACCTGCAGAACCAGTGAGCTTGAATGAAACTGACGAATATTTTAGCAGTATTGGTATGAAATAAATATTTTTTACTATATTTGCACACTATGCGTAAAATAAAAGTGATAATTAGTGGCGGAGGTACTGGGGGACATATATTTCCTGCAGTATCAATAGCCAATGCTATAAAGTCTGCATCTCCTGATTCGGATATCTTGTTTGTTGGGGCTCTAGGCAGAATGGAAATGCAACGAGTTCCTGAAGCTGGCTATAAGATTATTGGACTTCCTGTTCGTGGGCTTATTCGTCCACTTTGGAGTTTGAAGAACATCTCAGTGTGCATTGACTTCCTCAAAAGTCGCCAGCAAGTTAAGAAAATCATTCGTGACTTTCATCCCGATGTGGCTGTTGGAGTAGGAGGGTACGCTTCTGCACCAACTCTTAATGCTGCCTACTCTTTTGGGGTGCCTTGTTTGATTCAAGAACAAAATTCCTATGCTGGAGTAACAAATAAATCATTAGCAAAGAAGGCTCGTAAGATTTGTGTGGCATACGAGGATATGGAACGCTTTTTCCCTAAGGATAGAATCCTTCTTACTGGTAATCCAGTTCGCCAGTCTCTTGTTGACATATCCATTACGCACAATGAGGCAGCACAATCACTCAATTTAAATCCGGAGAAACCTATTATTCTGATAATCGGAGGAAGTTTAGGTGCAGGTACTGTTAATAAAAGTGTACTTGCTCATTTGGATGAAATACGTAATTCAGGCATAGAAATATTATGGCAGACAGGCAAGTCTTATTATAAAGATATTATGCGCCAGATGGCTCAATTACCAACAGTTCCAAATTTACACATCACAGAATTTGTGTCAGAAATGGACAAGGCTTATGTTGCAGCCGACCTCGTCATATCACGCGCTGGGGCTGGTTCGATATCTGAATTGTGTCTGTTATCAAAACCTTGCATCTTGGTGCCTTCTCCTAATGTAGCAGAGGATCACCAGACTAAGAATGCTATGGCGCTTTCTACAAAGGGGGCTGCAATTCTCATTAAAGATTCTGAAGCCCTACAACAGTTGATTCCTACGGCTATTCAGACGGTAAACGATTCATCCTTGCTCAAATCCCTTTCTTCAAATATCTCCAAATTGGCATTACGCGATTCTGCTCAAATCATAGCAGACGAAGTATTCAAATTAGCAAATGAAAAGAATAAATAATATATATTTTATTGGTGCTGGTGGTATAGGCATGAGTGCTTTGATAAGATATTTTCTTCATCAGGGTTGTAATGTAGGTGGCTACGACAAGACACCTTCTGCTCTTACCTCAGCTCTTATCAATGAAGGTGCAATGATTCATTTTGAAGATAATGTAGGTCTCATACCTGATTGTTTCAAAGAAAAATCATCCACACTAATTGTATATACCCCTGCCATTCCTTCAGAACATTCCGAATTATCCTTTTTCAGAGATGGTGGGTTTGATATTCAAAAACGTGCTCAGGTTCTTGGCGCTTTGACTCGTGAACACAAAGGGCTATGTGTTGCTGGTACTCATGGTAAGACTACGACATCTACCATGGCTGCACATTTGTTGCATCAGTCTTCTTTGGATTGTAATGCGTTTTTAGGAGGAATTTCCAAGAACTATGGTACAAACTACATTCTCGCAGACAAGAGTGACTATGTTGTGATTGAGGCTGATGAATTTGATAGGTCTTTTCATTGGTTACGTCCATATATGACAGTAATTACCGCTACTGACCCTGATCATCTTGATATCTACGGCACTAAAGAGGCTTATCTGGAAAGTTTTAGAAAATATACCACTCTCATCCAACCATCAGGAGCGCTCATCATTCATAGTGGCTTGGAGATGAAGGCTGACGTTCAGGATGGTGTCAAGGTCTATGAGTATTCACGCAACTCTGGGGATTTTCATGCCGAGAATATTCGTATTGGTAATGGTGAGATTGTGTTTGACTTTGCCACTCCTACTACTATTATCTCTGACATTGAATTAGGTGTTCCAGTTAGTATTAATATTGACAATGGTATTGCTGCTATGGCATTGGCATGGCTCAACGGAGTTTCTGCAGATGAGATTCGTCGAGGGATGAAATCTTTCAGAGGGGTAGAGCGTCGGTTTGACTTTAAGGTCAAGACTGACTCTGTGGTACTCTTGTCTGACTATGCTCATCATCCAAATGAAATTGCTCAAAGTGTAAAGTCGGTTAGGGAATTATATCAAGACCGACGCATTGCTGCAATCTTCCAACCTCATCTTTATACTCGTACGCGCGACTTCTACAAGGAATTTGCTGATAGTCTCTCATTACTTGATATTGTGTATCTTTGTGACATATACCCAGCACGCGAAACTCCAATATCTGGAGTAACAAGTAAACTCATCTATGACAATTTGCGTGAAGGACTGTCGAAGCGTTTAATTCATAAAGAGGATATTCCTGACATCGCACGCAATGAGGATTTTGATGTGCTTATCGTCTTGGGTGCAGGTGATATTGATAATTATGTCCCCAAACTAACTGAGATTCTGTCTAATAGATAATTTTAATAAAGATTGATTATCATCAAACATTAATTATGGCAAAACGTATCATAAAAATATTTTTTATACTGCTACTCATTTCGGGTGTGGTAGCCTACATCTTATTTGCCATAATTAATAAACCTAACAGCGAGAAAATAGAAATCTGTCAGGATATTGTATTTGATATTGTAGATGATTCTAACCTAACTTTTATTGATAGTATTTCTATCAACAAGGCTCTGATTAAAGCTAAAGTATATCCTGTAGGGAAGTTTATGTACGATGTTGACTTGGAAAAAATGGAAAAGACATTACGTCATAATCAATACATTGATAGTGTGGAATGTTTCAAAACATTTGATAGTAAGGTGTGTGTGCGTATCAAACAACGTATTCCTGTCATTTTTGTTATTCCTGATTCACTTAGTGATGGCTTTTTTGTTGACTCTCATGGCAATTTCATCCCACCTCATACCTACATCTGCAATATTCTTGTGGCTACTGGTGATATCACACGCGATTATGCAAAGACACACCTTGCTGAATTTGGAAATTTTATAATGAATGATAAGTTTTGGAATAATATGATTGAGCAGGTTCATATTACTAAAACTAGAGGACATGAGCCATTCGTAGAATTAATTATGCGAATAGGCAATCATACGGTTAATCTTGGTAGCATCAATGATTTCGAATCTAAACTCAATCGTCTTAAAGTCTTTTACAAGAAAGCCATTCCTGAAATTGGTTGGAATAGATACTCTCGTCTCAATCTTGAATATGGTGGTCAGATTATAGGAACTAAATATGTACCACCTGCTCCTATTCCAGTTGCTGAAAAAACTGACTCTGTTGGACTTTAATTCAATGCCCCAAAAATAAATAAAAAAGCTCAAAACAAAACAATATGGAAAAAGAATCAACAATAGTAGCAATTGAATTTGGTTCATCTAAGATTTCAGCCATAGCTGGCAGGATGAACGAAGGCACAATGCAGATAATAGCATATGCTGAAGATCACACTGCAGGGTGTATTAAGCGTGGAGTGGTTTATAATATTGAGAAAACCACTCAAAGTATCAAGAATGTAATTGGCAGACTTGAGACTATTCTCAAACAAAAGGTTACTCATGTTTATGTAGGAGTAGGTGGGCAGTCTGTGACTTCTACTATCAAAACTTTGCGTAGTAACATGCAGATACCAACATGTATTACACAAACTCATATTGATGCAATTACTGAAGAAAGTCACGTTGTTAATAAGGAAAATTATGAACTGATATCTTTTTTTCCACAAGAATATGTTGTTGATTCTAGTATGGTAGCTGACCCTGTGGGTATTGTAGGTACCAATCTTGAGGGGAAATTCCTTAATGTCATAGCTAACCGTAAGTTGCGCAATAATATTGTTACTTGTTTTGATAATACTGATATTGCTATTGCTGGTTTTGTGCTCATTCCATTTGAACTAGCCAAAAATGTCCTTACCGACACCGAAAAACGTTCTGGGTGTGCTCTTATTGACTTCGGAGCTGGAGTTACAACTATCACGATATTCAAGAATAATGTGGTTAGGCTCATTACTACCATACCTCTCGGTATCAATAATATTATCCATGACTTATGTTCACTTCAAATTGAAGAACATGAAGCAGAGGATTTGTTACTAAAATATGGCGATGGCGTTCCTGAGGAATCGTATGCAGAAGATGATGAAGAATCACAAGACTATCTAACCTCTGATGGGCGTACTATTAAGGTTGCTGAAATACAATATATCATTGAATCCAGATATAATGAAATTCTCTCTAATGCTCGTGCTCAAATCGCTAAATCAGAGTTCGGAAACTCTCTTTTAGGGGGAATTGTCATAACTGGTGGTGGGGCTTGTATCAAAAATGTAGAGCGTGCTGTCTTTCTAGCTGTCAATATTGACAAGGTCCGCATTGCTCACTCTATCGTAACTCCTATTATTAAGAATAGCACTCTCACCAACCTCTCTCTTGACAATACTATGAGCAATACTATCTTATCATTGGTTCTTGCAGGTACCAAGGATTGTCTAGGGGGGAATATCGGAGAACCTGACTTTTTTGTTCGTCAACAAACATCTGAAGAGATTGAGAGTCGCAAAGCTGTAGCTGCAACTATCCAGCATGACGATGATGAGGCATACGACACTCTAGAAGGAATAAAGAATAAATTGCGTGAAGTGATTGTCCAAATTCAAAATCAGCGACAGGCAATTCTTGATGACGAGGCAAACAAACGGCTCCGTGATGAGGGTATGAGCCTTGTTAACGAAGCATCCTCTATTATTGACGAAGGGTATGACACTGCTACACGTCATTTAATAGGTAAAGACAAATACAAACAAACACTCCGCGAGGCTGAGGACCTTATCGCAAAACGTGATGATGAGGTACGGAGTTTAGAAGATGTTATTCGTATGGTGGCTAAGAGAAACGGATTCTTCACAAAGGTTGCAACATGGATTGATGACCTTGTAAACGAAAAATAATGCCATTAACTATAAACCATTAATTAATAATTATTATGGATGACGGATTTGTAT
>JAGHSE010000410.1 GCA_018066015.1 Candidatus Colivivens equi | reverse complement strand
GGCTCTGAGGATGGTATCAGAGCTGCATGTACGCAAGGTCGGATGATACGACAGATGACGCATCAGATGTGATGTTACATCCTCCACGCATGAGCCGCCACAGAAGTACACGCTCATCAGAGAACGGGCTACCTCACGCAGAGTTTTTTTACCACGAAATACACAAAAAATACGAAAAATTCAGTTCCTGCATTTTCAGTTCCTGTATTTTCATTCTCACCTCGGGCAAGCCCTACGACACAGATTAAAAAAAGAAAAATTCAAGTGTTATTCAGTGTATGAGTAATAGGAACTATTGTTACATAGGCGTCTATTTGCCTGTAAAATGCAGGAACTGAATTTTCAACGAACCGAATTTTCAACGAACCGAATGCAGAGTCAAACTCGTTTGAACTATGCTGAGGTGAGGCCGAAAATGCAGGAACTGAAACTTGTTCATCGAACATTGCGTTTATAGTCATTTCCTGACTTCGTCAATGCGTCACCCAAATTAAGATTCGCAGTCAGACAGGTCGAAAAGAGGCTTGACAGCAAGGTGTTTCTCCGTCAAAAAGAGGGTTTTCGTGAAGAAAGTGCCATTTTCGGGTAGTCTTACCCTAATGGTCGTGATGGTTTTGGCGGCATCAAGTACCTTATCGACACTCATTTCGATATTGTTGACGGCAATGAGCCGCTCCAATTCCTTATATACTTTGTAGGCGATGAAGTATATGCAGACGTGCGCCTCAATCTTTCGTTCCGTAAAGTGAAACATCGGACGCATATCCAGAGTTCCTTTTGAGATACGGAATGCACGTTCCACTACCCAAAGACCATGATATTCGGTAATAACCCGCTCTGCATCAAGATCCGTATTGGTTATGTAGCCCTTGAGTCCGTCCCACTTGCAGTCCTGCTGCCATCTTTTCATCCTATTTGGGGACAAAAACGCCGTTTTCCACCCGAAAACCACCCGTTTCTGTCCCCAAACTGTATTTTTTCTTGCATATATCAAAAAAAAAATGTAACTTTGCAATGTCTTTCGCAAACGAAAAACTTTAAAGCTACAAAGATTATGAGTAAATCCATTCTCGATCGGTTAAATTACGTGATTGTTCTGATATCAGAGTTTGCTGCCGCGCATCATATTTCTGCGCAGCAAGCATACTTGTACCTTCGTCAATTCAAGGGACTTGATTTTGTGGATGAATTCTATGATGTTGAGCATGCTTTGTCATTTGACGAGGTGGTCGAGGATCTAACTATCTATTGCAAAAGAATGGGAGGGGCGTTGGCATGATTCTATATCAGGTATACAAACAATACAATACGTACTTGTTGGGCGGAGTCCGAAAAGCCTAAACAGAGTAGGAAAAACCATATTAAATTAAAAGTATATGGCAAACTTAAAATCAGGCCTTATTCTAGGCGAAAATGAGAAACTTGTTATTGAGTTGGAAGCAGAATTGTGGGCAACCAGTTCGAATCCTATTGCTCGTTTAATCGGACAAGTGACAAAGTTCATCAACCTTATCCTTGGTAACAAGCGAAAAGGTTACATCGTAATTACCGACAAGCGCGTTGTAGAAGTTATCCAATACAAGGCATTGTGGGTATTCAATGTTGGTAAGAATGTGAAGTATGTTCTTCCTAGCAGCGTGAAGGAAGTAGGTTACACGAAGGAGGGAACTATTTGCGGTTGCTTCTGCCAGGCATATAGTCTCTACTATGAATCGTTTACTCAGACCACCAATGTTCTCCTTGCAGGTGAGGATGAGGCTGGTGCACAAAAGATTGTTGACGCATTCTACGCTGCAATCAACGCTGCTCAATAATGTCAAAGCGAACCATATCCACATTACCACGATATGTGTTTCTAAACAGCTATGCCTTTCTCCTTCTTGCGATGGGGATTGGCATGGCTTGTTTGCCTCTACATGCATATAGCCGCCATTGGCTATGGTTGCAAGTACCATTTTGTATATTTTGTTTTTACGAGGCTTGCCGTATCTTGCAATCATGGCAAGATAAGAAGAGAAAATATAACATACTCATCGAACGGAATACACCCGATTTTCGTCCTGACACATTTAACGAATATATGCAGGCACCATGTGGACGACTACTAACATTACTGGTTCTAAAGGACTTGGGAATGCTTAATGAGTATAAGCAACTGAAGTCTCTACAAAAGCATATTTGGCAAATTACCGCCGCAGACTGTCGTCCGCAAAAGACGCGTGTGTATATTAATCCAAACTATCAAGGTAAATGAATATCATCTATATTATTTTATTGAATCTTGCTCTTCTCGCCATTTGCGTTGGGCTGGTGTTCCTGACGCTTCGTCAAATGACGACCTACAAAGGTTGGCTAATAGCCGCTGACGTAGCAGTTGGAATGCTGTTCTGCATTCTGCTGATACATAGCGCTTTTATCCCAAATAAAGTAAACTCTATGCTGACCGAATCTTGCAAACATATGGAACAGCAAATTAATATTATCCAACCCGATTATACCGACAAAGTACAGGATGATAGCGCGCTCAAAGAACTTATAAAAAACGAGAAACACATATCCGTCTATATGAATGAGAATGATACCGCTAATTTGTTTATTCGATTGGTTGGGGTAAGATCATATCTTATAGCTTTGGATGCGATAGTTTCTAATATGGATGAACATTTATGTTATTTTGAGAAGAACAATATCCCCTTGACGCTACATAACATCTTCGAATATACGCAAGAAATCAGTCAGCAATACATCATTAGAGCAGTTAAAATCCTGCAATGGCTGATTGTTTCGTTGGCAATGCTATCGTATTTGGTCTGGATAATTTTATTTTGTGCAATCAAGTATAATTGGATTGGAAAGCCTACTGTCACGTATGGTGAACAAATACCATTGTAACATACTTTAAGGGTTCTCACGTTCATTCAGTTACTTTCCCCAATTGCGTCCACTTCACACTTTACACAGGACGATGTCCGTTACATTTTCAAATCCCATACTTTTAACTTTTTACCTTTTCCCTGTCCTACCATCAGCCGTTCATGGCTGATTACCTTCGTCTTTTCCGCGAATTATATTCGCGTTCATATCCTAGGAGATACCATCTCCGCTTTACCTTGGACGGGACGCGCCATAGGCGCTGCTTACCATACAGTTCCGTCCCCACCATTCGTTATCGTGGAGGCATTTCCATTGCCGTTTTCCTAAATATGCAAAAGTGCAAATCTGCAAACCTATTTCGTTGCAGTTTTGCGCCTGACTTCGACAATGCGTCACCCTTCTCGCACGCGCATGTACACGAGCGCTAATTTTTAGATGATTACGATTTTTTTTGGCTTGCGTCACCCAAAGTCACCCAATCATTTTACGTAACTCCTTGATTTTCATTCTCCGCTATGTAGTGGCGCAGAAGAGTGATGAAGTCAGGAGGTGAGGCCGAAAATGCAGGAACTGAAACTTGTTCATCGAACATTGCGTTTATAGTCATTTGTAGGTTGGCGCAGTCAACCCTGGGATGGGATAAACTATCAAGCAATGCGAGGTAATGCAGAGTCAAACTTGTTTGAACTATGCTGAGGTGAGGC
>JAGHSE010000270.1 GCA_018066015.1 Candidatus Colivivens equi | reverse complement strand
CGAACTATGGACGTTATTGCTATTTTGATGTTTTTGGCTTTTTCTTTGCATCTTGGTGTTCTTCATTCAGTCACGATGCCCGCATCGCTCCTTCATTTAGGACAACAATCTGCTAAAGAAAAATCTCCAAATCACCTAAAATGTAATTAATAAAACACCCCTTAATCAATCGTTGTTAGTCTTTGAACTAGTACCTTAGCCCCGTTGAAATTTGACTTTGACTTTGAACTGCTACTCTATTGCATTAAACTAGGCATCAGCACTCTGTGCTACCTGTTCTCTCATTAAACAATCTTAACAAAAACTCGTTTTGCTCTTCTTTTGTCATATTTGAGTTGTCCAACACCACTGCATCTTCTGCTTGACGAAGTGGATTCATCTCTCTGTGAGAATCAATATAGTCTCGCTCCTCCACATTCTTCTGCACTTCAGCCAATGTCACCCCCTCACTTTGCCCCTTCTCCAGTAGTTCATTGTATCGTCTTTGTGCTCGTACTGCCGCACTTGCAGTAACAAATATCTTCAACTCAGCATTTGGGAATACAGCCGTTCCTATATCTCTGCCATCCATAACTATACCTTTTTTCTCGCCCATGAGTTGTTGCTCATGTGTCAGTTTTTCTCTGACAAATGGCAATGCTGCAATCGGACTAACGAAATTCGACACAGTCATGCTTCTAATTTCTTTCTCTACAATCTCTCCATTTAGGCAAGCCAAAGGTAAATTAGTAGATGGATCTAACTTGAAATCTACGTTTATATCTTTCAGCGCCTCTTTCAACCCATTTTCATCTATTTCAACTTCTTCATGATTAACATTGTCGTTGACGTTGACGTTAATAAATCCATGAGTCAAAGCGAACAATGTCACCATTCTGTACATTGCGCCTGTATCAACATATATATACCCAACTTCCTTTGCTAACCACTTAGCCATTGTACTCTTTCCACACGATGAATGACCATCAATTGCTACTACTATCATAATGTATTTACTATTAGTTTATGGTTTTCCAGAATCTCTAAAAATTCTAGTCTCACAATGCTCTATTTCCAATATCAAAATTCATACGCCAAATTTGCCGTTATTGATGATGCTGACATATGATATTTTCCCCAAGCCACACCAATCTTGACTTTCTTCACATTGATTCCCCCACCTATTGCCAAACCTGCAGAATGGCTCTTATCGTCACTACCTGTTCGCATTTCTTTTGCTCTCAGTGGATTATAACTGATAGCCAACCAAGTTTGTTTGCTTGGAAACACATCACAACCAATGACGAAATTATGCAAGAAACTATCTTGCCAGTGCGTAACGTCTGGCATAGTAAAAGTCAATCTCAGAGGGGCATTTGCCAATTCCTTGCTAATCCCCAATGCCAGATTAAACGGCAATGCCTCGTTTGTCTCATACAGTGCCTTTACCTGTCCACCTAAGTTCTGACCTACCACACCTATTCCAAGTCCCTTGTCTGCATCATAATAGTGCAAACCTAAATCCACCCCAATTGCCACACTCTTAAACTCACCATAATTTGACATCAACACCTTTGCCTGCACACCACCATTCCATCTCTCACCTAACATATAAGTATATCCTCCTTGAATGTCAATATCATTTGCAGAGAACTCCCCTAACGTCTCCATTTGTTCGTTGGTCTCTGTCATAGTACCGTAATCAAGCACTTGAGCACCAACACCAATTGTTCCTCGTTCTCCCACACCTAAGACAAATGAAGCACCTAATTTATTAGAACCCGAAATATATGATGAATAATTTAATGACAGAGTTTTTGTAGAACAATAACTCAACGTGGCAGGATTAGTAAACATCAGAGTCGCATCATCTTCCACTACTGACACAGAATTTCCACCCAATGCAGCAGAATGTGCAGAAGTAGGTATCCTGAGAAATTCATAACCCTCAGAATACTCTTGAGCCTCACATGTCAATGACACCATCAATGTCAACAACAATGTTATTTGATGAAATCCTTTATACATTAATTATCAATTTTCTTTTTTCCAAACTTCCAACAATTGTCTTGCAGCTACAAATGACGTAACCTCACCACGTAGCACCCTGTTCTCTTGATTCATAATCATTGACTGAATCACTGGATCAAAATAAAAACTATTCTTCAACTGCTCATTTATACTCTCGTACATCCAATATTTTGATTGCTCATTCCTTCTTCTCTCAAAATATCCCGACGACTTCACCGCCTTCACATAATCTTCTACCATATCAATCACCTTGTCAACGTTCAAATCAAAGAAACCTGAATAGCACACCACCTTAGGATCCACACCACTTTCTGGTTTCGGGAACAAATGTAGAGCATTTCTAAAGTGACTTGCTGCCAATTCGCATTTATCCACGTTATTTCCATCGGCCTTGTTGATTACTATTCCATCGGCTATCTCCATAATTCCACGCTTGATACCCTGCAATTCATCACCTGTTCCTGCCAACTGAATCAAAAGGAAGAAATCTACCATTGAGTGACACGCTGTCTCGCTCTGACCTACACCTACCGTTTCTACAATAATCTTGTCATATCCTGCTGCCTCGCACAATATAATGGTCTCACGAGTCTTTCTTGCCACTCCTCCCAGAGAGCCTGCTGTCGGTGAAGGACGAATAAACGAATCTGGATGAACAGACAAGCGTTCCATTCTAGTCTTGTCTCCCAAAATACTACCTTTGGTCTTCTCCGAACTAGGGTCTATAGCCAATACTGCTAATTTTCCTCCATATCGTTGTAGGACATGGATTCCAAAAGAATCAATGCTAGTACTTTTCCCAGCACCAGGAACGCCACTAATGCCGACTCTAACCGAATGTCCCGAATAAGGCAAACACCTCTCAATTACCTCTTGAGCAATCTTCTGATGTTCAGGCAAAGTACTCTCCACTAATGTAACAGCCTGTGCCAACATCGACACATTTCCTGCCAGAATACCCTCCACATACTCATCAACTGAATACAATTTTGTACGTACTCTCCTAAATCTAGAAAGATTCGGATTGACCGACAATTGTTCACTCACACCAGCATTCACCTGCAAGCCTTGATACTCTTCACTATTCTCTGGATGAAACATATTTGTTTTTATTTGTTTATAATTGATGAAAAGGTTTATGTTTTTTATCACTTTTTACTATTCACTTTGCGCTTTGCCCTATTTGCGCTGTTCGCTTGCAAATTTACACAATAAATC
>JAGHSE010000091.1 GCA_018066015.1 Candidatus Colivivens equi | reverse complement strand
TTATACATGATACCATCCTTAGCATTGTCGATAGTTTCAATAGTTGAGATACCAGTTGCTTCATCTGCCCAAGCAATTCTTAATTTAGTACCAGGATCTTCTGACGTTACCAAATAAGAACGGAATGGGAAGCATTTACCACCATCTGCTGTTCCGAAGAATTCACCAGAGTCATCAATCTTCCATACATTACCAGATAAAGACATAGTAGTTAATGAACCTTCAAGGCAAGGAGTATCTGATGGTTCATGTGATTCCATACCGCTTAAATCAAGTATTTCAACATCTTTCATTTGAATATTCCAAACATAGTCTTCATCATTAGGTAAATTACGAACGTCCTTGATAAGACAAGCAGCATATTGATATTCAGGATCCAAACTCTGTTCTACATTAAATACTGCAAAATCATATTCCAAACCTGCATAATCCTCTACTACTTTTTCGAAGACACCAATTTTGATATCAGAAGCATGATCGCTATCAATGTCAGAAGCTTCAAATGCAAATGGGAGATAAACTGAGTTCAAGCCCTTAGTACCCTTACGAGTGTAAGTCAAGTTCTCAGCTGTAAATTCGTCATAACCATTGTAGAAGTCAGTATGAACGTTGCCTCTTTGGTCTTCTGTAAGTGTTGAAATATCTGTAAGAACTAAGTTAGGACAAATCCAATGATTACTTTCATCTTCATATACAACATTGTTATGAAGTTCTGCAAAGGATTTCCCAGCTTTATCACCCAAAGTGAATGCTATAGCATTTGGATATACAGGTAGGATTTCATTAAAGAACTCTGATTCTGTCTTAGTGTCACAGCCACCTCCATAAGAAACATAAAGATCGTTTTCATCATTAGTTAATTTTACATCAAATTCACTGAATTCTTTTGACTTAACAAGAACTGCACCATTTGTTACTGCGAGTGTTCCAAGGTAATCACCGTTACCAGGTGCTACACCTTCACTTCTGTGATATACTTCTGCAAACTTAAAGTCTATACCTACAGGAAGAGCGAATGCGATAGGAGCATTGATCTTATCATTAGAAACTTGTTCACCAACTTCGCCATTAGTTACATATACAGGCTTAACATCAAATGTCAACGTTGTAAGTTTTTCTTCATCAACTTCAGCATCCTTGGCTACTACTTGGAGCTGAATAGTTTGATCTACTTCCAAATCTTTTACAGCTTCTTCATTAGCCTCACGATTCTGCTCTGCAAGTTCAGAAACCTTTTCCTGTATTTCTGTTTTTTCAAGCAATTCTTCTACTGCAGTCTTTGCGTCTGGGTCAATGTCTTGAGGAAGATCTTCTTCCACCTTTTCTGCAGGGCGTTCAACTGTCCAGAAATTATCAGCTCTCTTAACTGCAACAAAACCTTCTGCTATAAGTTCGATACCATCCTGCTTAGGCTCTTGGTTGAATACACCACCAGAGATGAATTTTTCGAGAGGTTCATTGCCGTCACCATAAGAATAACTACCAACTGGATTAGCATTTTTACTTTCAAATGTACCACCATGAATAATGATAGAAGGTTTACCACCAGGATAACCGCAATTTTCAACTATCAAAGCATCACCTGTACTGTGTACGCCATTATCATTATGGCTAAAATCGCTCTTTTGACCTACACCTTTGATTGTTCCACCATTAAATTCACCATTATTAGCAACTTCTGTTGTACCAGCCTTAATATATACACCTACAGCACCTTCAATAGTACCACCATTGATAATGAGTTTACCATTCTGAGGATTATAAATACCAATGCCGTCCCATTCCTTTGCCTCATTACCTACAGCTTTGATAGTTCCACCATTGATAGTCACTTCAGTGTTTTGACGAGTACCATTACCAACAATTCCATAGCATTGGCCTACAAATGTACCACCATTGACTGTCAACTTAGCTGGCCTTGAGAAGTCTTCATCACCCTTCTTTGTAACACCAAGTGCTGAATAAGCGTATGTTCCTGTTGTGATACCACCTGCATCTTCACCATTGACTTTTAGTTCAGCTCCGTTACGAACAAGAACTACAGCACTAGCAGGATTACTGAAACCATCTGCTGCAATGATTTTTGATGTACCTAACTCAAGTGTACTAACTATACCTTCTGCAGTTGGAGCAGCAATAATTTGATTGTTAGCAGTAAAGTCTTTAGCAAGTACGAATGTACCACCTGAAAGTTCAACAATACCTTTTACTTCACCTGTAGAATTCCAAGTAACTGTAGGAGCAGGATAGTCAAAACTTGATGTCTTATACTTGTATACATCAAATGCAAAGTCACCTGCAACTGGAGCTAAGATTGATGTATTGCCTTTGAATTCAACGTTACCACTGTTGTTAGAAACAATGTAACAAGTTTTTCCATTGTGAGCAATGTTTGTTCCGTCAATTGTCATGTCTTCAAGAGTGAGGTTGGCATAATTCTGAATAATCATTGCAATGCCTTTATCTACACCCGTAGCACCTGTAGTCCAAGTAAGATCTTTGTTCTCTGCTGCACACTCAATTGTACCATTCTTGAATGTGATAGTTGAGTTCTGAAGAAGTTGGAATGCCTGAGTTTGAGTGTTAAGCGAACCAGCACCAGGTTTGTTTACTGTGTAAGTGTGTCCACCAAAGTCAACTGTAAAGTTTTTGTTTTCAGGAACACTAATACCTTTAGCATTTGTTACATCAGCAATCATTGTGATAGTTTCGCCAACACCTACTGCTGCGATAGCTTCTGCAAGAGAAGTATATTCTGTATCACCAATCTTTGCAACACTTGTTGCAACACTTACCAACTGGCCTTTCTCGTAAAGAGAATTTCCCTTTGCATCTTTTACAACAATCAGGGACTGTGTTGGGTCTGTGGTGTAGCGGTC
Source organism: Candidatus Colivivens equi (assembly GCA_018066015.1). Lineage (GTDB taxonomy): Bacteria > Bacteroidota > Bacteroidia > Bacteroidales > Bacteroidaceae > Colivivens > Colivivens equi. The sequence continues at coordinate 785 of JAGHSE010000091.1, read as the reverse complement.
ATCAACCTGCCAAAGACCATCTCCACATACGACAAGTAATTTATCGTCTGATTCAAAATTTGCAGGGAAATTACCTTCAAGCGTATTGCCTTCACCAATAGTTACATCATATTTAAGGAGTGCAGATCCACATGTTTCCTTGAGGTTAAGAGCAGCCTTGTTAGCATCACCTAAATTTATGAATTTACAACCTGACACAGTAAGTTTCCAGGGTATCTCAGTATTGTCTTCATTATAGACGTTGATGAACTTGCCATAACCCTTAAATACACAATCAGTATAAGTAAGGTCTTTTCCATAATCCCACATCATGTATTGTTTTTGATCCTGGTTGAATGTGCATTTATTGAAGTTCATAACTCCGTAAGAGAAGAAGAGACCATTAAGGGTACATCCATTCATATTGATTGTGCCAGCATGTTGGAAGCCATGATAATTATTCTGGCCAAAGTTCATGGTAACACCTTCGAATGTAGCGCCGTTAGGAATGGAAGCAATGCTAGCAGTACCTTCGCAGTCAAAAACAACGTTCACACCCTCGCCTGCTTTGATTGTAATGTTGTTTGGAAGGCCTGGAATTTTGTAAGTGTTTGATTTAATAATAGTAACTTCGTCACCTGATTTTGCAGCGGCCACTGCATTGTCAAGAGACGCATACTCAGTCTCGCCAATCTTACAGACGCTCTGAGCCCATGTACTGATACTTGCTACAGAGAGCAGTAACAGCGTCAAAATACTTAGTCTTTTTTTCATAAGCTTTTTTGTAAATTGTTAATAAATTAAAG
>JAGHSE010000228.1 GCA_018066015.1 Candidatus Colivivens equi | reverse complement strand
CTTGAACAACAATTTAAGGATGCTGTGTTTTTTGACTTGCTTGATAGTGAAACGAAACGAAGATTATCACGCAATCCAGAACTCCTGTTTAGTATGCTTCAAGATAAAGAGGAAGGAAGCATTGTGGTAATTGATGAAATACCAGAAGTTCCAGAACTTTTGAATGAGGTGCATCGTTTGATTCAGAAAAAGCATTTGAGATTTGTGCTGTGTGGTAGTAGTGCTCGAAAGTTGAAGCGTAAGGGATATAATACTCTTGGCGGAAGGGCTTATCCATGTTATTTCTATCCTTTTGTCAGCGCAGAACTTCCGGACTTTGACCTCGACAGAGCATTGTTGTATGGGATGCTACCACCGCATTATTTGAGCAAGAGGCCAAAGAATCTTCTGGCAGCATATATTGATGTATATCTTCGTGAGGAAATAAAGGAGGAAGCATTGGTTCGTAATATTGATGCTTTCCAACGTTTTCTTGAAGTTGCAGCAATTACAGACTCGGAAATAGTGAATTATACAAATATTGCGAGTGATTGTGGTGTGAGTGCTAAAGCAGTAAAGGAATACTTTAATATTCATGAAGATACTCTTCTTGGCTATCTTATACCGGCATATACAAAAGTTGTAAAAAGAAAAGTCTCGCAAGCTCCTAAATTCTATTATTTTGATGTTGGGGTTTATAACTATCTTATGCATCGTACCACATTAGCACCAGGAAGTGCAGAGTATGGTCATTGTTTTGAACATTTCGTAGTGCAGGAATTGGTTGCATACGTTGGTTATACTCATAACGAAAACAAGTTAAGCTATTGGCACACTTATAGTGGTAAAGAAATTGATGTCGTAATAGGTGATGCATTAATAGGCATAGAGATAAAGTCGACTGAAGAAATACAGAAGAGACACTTGAGTAATTTTAAGGACTTTAAGGATGAATATCCTCAAAGTCGTTGTATTGCTGTGTCAAGAGATAAATTCAATCGAAATATTGAAGGCGTAGAATGCATCTATATTATAGATTTCTTAAAAATGTTGTGGGAAGGAAAACTCTTTTAAGGATAAAGTAAGACCCGAATCTACAATTCATAAGATTCGGGCCTTGCTTTTTGCTATTATTGAAGATGAGGAGCCATCTCTAATTTTGAGATTGTGATACGTAGAAGTTCATCTTCAAGTCCTCTGGCTGTGATAGCCTTCGCTATGATTTTGCCTTCAGGATCAATGATGAAGAAGGCTGGTATCCAGTTGAGTTGGTAGGCTTTGAAGGTTGGGTCTTGACGAGTGCGCAATAGGTTGCTGACTTGTTGCCAAGGGAACTGCTCGCGACGAAGGTAGTTGCGCCATGATTCTTCTTTGTCATCAAAACTGAAACTGAGCCATTGTACCTCTTTGTCACCAATAGTTTTGTACTTGGTGTTGTTGAAATGCTCTTTGAGCATAGGAACTTCACGTCGGCAGTCGCCACACCATGTTGCCCAGAAATCCAATACGACATACTTTCCGCGATAGTCGCTCAGTTTAATGACTGTTCCAAGTGTGTCTTTTGCTACTAT
>JAGHSE010000250.1 GCA_018066015.1 Candidatus Colivivens equi | reverse complement strand
GGTTACAAAGGCAATACACTCACAGATAAATTCCATGATGAAGTCTGCAATTTACCAATGAAATAAAAAGGAGGGAAAAAGATGAGCAATGAAATGTATGACATTTTAAAGAGGATTGCACTTGTATGGATGCCAATGCTTGCAGCAGTAATTATTGGTATCGGTGAAATCTGGGGAATACCTTGCTTGGCTCCTGTGGGAGCAACAATCACTCTGATTGATGCTGCATTAGGTACAGCATTAGAAAAGCTATCCAAAGATTATCTTGAAAAGGAGGAATAGCTTATGGAAGTATTTGGCATTGATATATCAAAGTACAATGGAAACATTAACTTTGCTAAAGTTAAAAATGCTGGAAAAAGTTTTGTGATCATCAAAGGGACCCAAAAGGATAATAAGGTAGAACCAAGCTTTGAAGGAAACTATGTTGGAGCAATTGCAGCAGGGCTTGATGTTGGAGTATATAGATATGTTTATGCAAAAGATGTAAATTCAGCTCAAGCAGAAGCTAATGCACTTGCAAAAATACTTAAAGGAAAAAATATCAAGTGTGGAGTCTGGCTTGATATGGAAGATGATTCAATAAAGAGACTTGGAAAGTCAGTTCTTACTGCAATAATAAATACAGAGGCGGCCATATTGTCAGCTGCAGGGTTTGGAGTTGGAGTGTATTGCAACCGCGATTGGTATTACAATGTTTTAGATCGCAACATACTCAAATCCAAGTATCCATTTTGGATTGCCAGGTATCCTTCAAGTGACACAGGAGCATATAATTCTAAATCCAGCCTGAATCCTAAAGAATATGCAGCAATATGGCAGTATTCTAGCAAAGGAAAGGTTAATGGAATAAGCGGAAGCGTTGACCTTAATGTTGCCTTCCAGGATCCTAAAACTTTATTTAAGGGAGAAAGTACAATATATTATCCAAAATATACTGGCACAACTGACAGCATTGTTAAAGCTTTAGAGGCGGTTGGAGAAAAGGATACTTCTTTGGCCAATCGCAAGAAGATAGGAATAACAAATGGTATTGGTGGAGTCGGAACTGCAGAAGGCAATACGCAGATGCTTAAACTATTAAAAAATGGCAAGCTGAAAAAAATATAAAATCCCTAAAAAACTTGAATAACTATAATTTATTTGAGATAATGCAGCGAGAGATTAGTGGAAGAATTTTTTTAAAAATTTGCCACGAATTTGCCACAAGATTTGGCAAAGGCTTAAAAATCAATAGGTATAGAGTTTTTTATGAAAGTTTCAGATTTTTAAGGGGCCATTTTTGACAAATACCGCAAAATCAACAAAAACCCTTCTCGGCCTTGATTTTACAAGGTTTGAGAGGGGTCTTTTTTAAACTTCAAGTTGCAAATTAAACGTCAAGTTTCAAAAAATTTTGCCACGAATTTGCCACGAAATTTGCCACGAATTAATTAAGACTATCTGCAATTGATGCAGCAACTTCTTTTGAATTATCTTCTAGTGTATGTCTATATATCCTCTTCATAGTTCCATCTGAGTTCCAGCCACCATAATGCATCACGTCAGCCTCGCTCATTGACTGAAGAGCTACACTGGCAAAGTAATGCCTCATTTTATGAATCGAAAAATGAGGAAGTCCAACCTCATCCTGCGCCCTGGTAAGCATCACATAAATTGAGGAAGGATTTCCATTGAAAAATCCAACTGTATGAGCAAGCTCAACAACTCTATCCGGCACATATATAGTTCTATTAGATGCAGAAGTTTTAGGAGTGGGCTTAATGATCCATTCATTGTCAATATTCTGTACTTTGTCTTTATTAATAGTCAAATAGTTCCCATTTAAGTCAGAGAGGCTTAATGCGCACATCTCACCACGTCTTAATGATAAGGCGCCAAGCCGAACGCACAGTTCCAGCTGTGTATCCTTAATATGGTCCAGTAACAGTTTGACATCTTCTGATTTAGGGATATAAGGCTCTTTTTTCTCTAAGGCGGGCAATTTTACCTTTAAACGTAAATCTTCACGATATGCGCCTAAAACGGCTTGAATAAACAAGTATTGATTCTTGGTTGTTTTGGGTGAATGAGTTGAAGCAAATAGATTTATTTCTCTTTGAACATCATTGCTTTTTATAGTATCAACCAATTGTTCCTTTAGTTTGTCTGAAATGCCTTTTAATCTATTGTTGTATTCCTTAACAGAGGCAGGAGAGAGCGTGTTGTTTCTGTCCTTAATATATTCTTCTGCAGCAAAGCCAAATGTTAATTTGCCATTATAAGAACCGGTGCGCCTGAAGTTTAATTCTTCAGCCAGCTCTTTTTGAGTCGGCCTGTGGTCAAAGGTTAATGAATAGCGTTTTCCATTAACCATGGTTCTGACTCTATAGGACCCTGAAGGAAGTTTTTCCAATTTCATTTCTATTCCTCTATATAACTATTTTTGCCTGCCATTGCAGCAGTTCTAGCAGTATCAATTGAGCGTTTTAATGTTTGCGTTGCAGGAAGCACATGCTGAGTGTTGTGAATCTGTCCAAGAGCTTCCATCATTTCATAGTTGGCCAAAATATTTTCTGCAATGATAACTCTGTTGGCAAGTGGCAGATGAAGATATGCTGCAGATAGATCCATATTTCCAGTTGGAGAGCTGCCGTGAGTACCTGATAAAAGGAAAAATAATTCCTTTGCATGAAAATCATCTAGTTCATCTACAAGTTTATTAAGACCCTTCCTCAGCTCTGCAATATCTGAATCAGCAGAAACATCAGCAAGTTCTTTAGGATAGGCCAATTTCATTAAATATGGGTACATAGGAACACCAAGCACCTTAAACCACTCAATAATCTTGTCAAAGGTTGGCACACTGGTCCCATTTTCCCAATTTTGAACAGTAGACTTGCTAACCTTCATCAAATCAGCAACCTTTTGTTGAGACAGCCCAGCATCATATCTGGACCTTTGAAACATCTCTTGCATATCCATAAATTAATCCCCCAAAATATCACAAAATTGGATGTATAAATTACACCAAATGTTTTGTTATTATCTCCTCATAGGGAGGGTAAAACATGAAAATATACTATCTTTTTAAAATCTTAGTTCTATTAATCCAATGCAAAACTGAAACGCTGCATGCTCTATATCATTATTTCCAAATTCAAGAACAATAATTGCTCAAGGAGAAGAAAACGTGGAAGATATCAAACAGCAAATAATTAATATGATTGAAAACTGCGAAGATATTGACAAGCTTAATTATCTTCGCAGTTTAATTGATGAATATATGAAATATTATTCGTGAGCAACAAAAGAGCGGAGCAGATTTAAAACTGCTTGTCTCTGATCCTCGCTTGCTCTACTATACAAATCTATAATTTCAGTTGTTCCAGGAACAAAAGAAGGAATCGCATTTTTTCTCTTGATTGATTGCCTTCCAAGTAAATAATCCATATCTACATTAAAAAAATCGGCTATGTTCTCAAGCATTTCATAGTTTGGAACTCTGCGCCCAGTTTCATAATTTCCAATAGCACTTCTGGTTGTGTTCAATAACTCTGCCAACTTATCTTGTGATATGTTTTTTTCGATTCTCAAATCTTTCAAAATCAATGCTAATTCTTTCATCCTTGCACCTCCAATAAAATTATAACAAAATGACACAGTTTGTGTTGACACAATATGACACAAATGATAGTATAACCAATGAAGGCACAATTCCTTCACAGAATAAATACAAGGAGGTCACAATTTGGATACTAAAAAGATAGCTGCAAACCTTATTAAACTTAGAACTGATAGAGGTTTAACACAGCAGCAGACAGCGGATTTATTAGGAATAACAGTTTCCGCAGTTACAAACTACGAATTAGCGTCTAGAGTACCTAGAGACGAAATAAAAATAAAGTATGCTCAGTTATTTAATACATCAGTAGGCGCTATTTTTTTTGACTAAAATGTCACGTTACGACACAAGAAGGGAGGTGAGCAAGTGCCACGCGTAAACGAACTGACACAGAACAGGAAGGTGCAGCAGAATATCCGCGACACAACCAGAAGGATAAGAGCAAACTTGAGCAACGAACGGATTAGCTTCACGGATATAGCCAATGTTCTTGAAATAAGTCCGCAGGCAGTGTCAAAGCAATTCCGAGAGGGAAATATAAGTTTTGCCGTTTATACAACAGCGCAGATGCTTTTAGACGAAAAAAAGGGAGAAAAATGAACAAGAGAATATTTCAAGTTGCAGCAGTATTTCTAGCAGTAGTGCTAGTTGACTGCCAAGCAGGAGAAGAAGTCCCAAAATATGGACTCGGAATCAATGCGGAGGCCAAAGAACTAAAAACGGAAAATTTGGTTGAACTAGAAGAGGATTTAGAAGAAGAAGAGTACTGGGATTCTTTAGAGCTTCTTGCTCTTGTAGTTGAGGCAGAAGCTGGGAACCAGTCAGAACTGGGTAAGAGGCTTGTAGTAGACGTCGTTTTAAATCGAGTGGATTCAGAAGAGTTTCCGGATACTATTTGGGAAGTATTAACCCAAAAAAATGCGTTTTCTTCTTACTGGGACGGGGGAGTGGATAAGGTTTGGGAACCAGCTGATACAACTTATAGAGCAATTGAAGCAGAACTGAAGCACCGAACCAACTCAGAAGTTCTTTATTTTACTGCCAATGATTTTGGTTCTTAT
>JAGHSE010000439.1 GCA_018066015.1 Candidatus Colivivens equi | reverse complement strand
CTATAACCCTTTTCAACTTTTAATATATGCATCAAATGTGGTATAAGGTAATCAATATGTTCATCAGCATTTGAAAATTTGTTTCTATGGAATATAGATGTATCATATAAAAAAATACCTCTGCCTTCTACATTATAAATGATGTTATCTTGTATTGGTCTTAATTCCAATGCAAAAGAACGAACTATTTTATAATTCAAATGTTCTGGTGTCAAAACATATTTAAAATCCTTGCTATTATTAAGACTACAATTCAAATTTAGCATTAGTTCTTGTTTGGTATAACCTAATATATCATACAGTCGTTCGTCTTCGTGAAACACGTCAAAACATATCGCCTGAGATTTATCATTAGGAAGTCGGAAGTCTCCAAAAATGCCATTCAATAACGGGACTTGTGACATAAAATTTTTCCCAGTCTGATGCTGTCCTTCTTCTGCATAACAAGTAGAAAGTGATTTATATGGTATCACAAAATACTTTTCAAATTCTGCGCAATACGTTATATGATATTTCAACCAGGATTTATCAGACCAACCTAATACAATATTCGGAATTTTTTCTGATTGCAGTTTTTCTATGCTATCATACCATTTCTTAAACTCTTTCCACTGTCGCTTCATCCAAACTTCTCCCCATGATACAGCCTGTTGTATAAAATACACATCATAACCATCAACGGTGTCATTTAAAAATACAGGATTTCCTAAAGCATGCTTTAATGAATACAAACTAACTCCCGCTATATCATCATTGTCATGATACTTTTCAACACAAGCTTTTGCATATAAATAATAAGACTGGGCAACAATAATGTCATCTTCAAGTATAATTAGAGCTTCAAATTCATCAAAATACTTTCCTAACGAAAGCATATGATTCCTTAATCCTAAGTTTTCCTCATGCTTAACAACCCTTTTCTCACCGAATTTCCAAACATATTCATCTGCAAAATTCTCGACTTCTTCCGTATTACTTTTGTCAATGCTAATAATTAGGGTAACCTCCTCTGGATAAAAAGCATTTTCCAAAGAAATCAATTGACGTTTCAAAGAATGCAAACGATTATAATTGACAGAAATAATTGCGATCTTTAACATGGCCTTAGTTGTTTTTCTTGATTTTTCTCGATACGAGACTTATAATCATTTGCCTTTCTGTCGATTTCAATACAACTACAAAAGATATGACCAAAACCAACATAAATACAACGAAAGAACAAAAAATCAGTCCAATAATAGATTCTCTCCGGAAAATCTGTTCATACAATAGCATAATACCCACACAACATATACACATGAAAAAGAGCTTTAATACTACATCTTTGAGGTATGCAAAGAGTGACAAATTCAGTTGCTTTTGATAATAATAAAGTCTGATGGTTTGAACTATTATTGTCATTATAATCAAAACAATATATATATTCTGAATTTGATTTGTTATTTTCACCACTACATATGCAATAGGTAGTATCATAAGATTTGACAAAGTGACACTCAACTGAAAACTTCGAATATTGCCAGTAGCTTGTACCGCTGTTATTATTGGTCCTGCAAAAGTTGACAATAATGCATTTATCAGAACAAGACGGACAATATCAGATGTATAATCAGGGACCTCTGTTAACCAAAGGCTTAAAATATAATCTGTGTGAAATAGGACTGGCAATGAAATAATAAGCATAATAACAAAGGAAACTTTTGTACTTAGGAAAACCAATCCATCCATATCCTTTAAGTTCCCAGAGGCAAAGTTTTTTACTATTTGTGGCTTAGATGCGACTTCAAAATTCTTAGAAAACCGAACTATAGTACGATTTATTTGCTGTGCCAGGGCATGAGCTGCATTTAGCGCAGGTCCAAAGAACACATTAATCAGCATCGTTATACCTTGAGTATATGTCATATAGGCAAATGTAGAAGTAGCTGTCCAAGCTGAAAAGGAAAACATATTCTTTAGCATGACTTTGTCCAACGATAAATGATATTTAACGTTAGGGAATGTTGAAGAACAATTCAATCTATAATACAATCTTACTAACAATTGTATTGTTACCATCAAAAGTCCGTACACTATTAATTTATCACCTGGCAACCAACATAGACAATAAGCAATCAGAAAAGCTGCAACCGACTGGAAAATGGAGACATATGCAAAGGTGGTCATTTTCTCATATGCAACAATCAAAGCATTATACGGAGTGCTGGATATGCTAATGAACGATCCAACAACAGTAAATTGTAATAGCCAATTAGCTGCAGGCATACGGTCAACGGGGATATTCAGTTTATTATGCAGAAACCACACGCCGACAAATTCAACTAACAGTGCAATAACCAACGCTATTACAAAGAAAATATTAATACTTGTACAAAAAGCTCTATTTACGGATTCTGTATCTTGTTTTCCTAAATAAAAGTTCAGATAGCGTTGGCTGGCATCAAGCAAAGAGGTATTCATAAAAGTAAACATGCTCACAATACCACCAACTACATTATAAATGCCATAATCTTCAATTCCCAGATTTTGCAGAACAATTCTACTAGTATAGATGCCTAAGAACATGGTAATAAGCATCCTACCACTCAATGCGATGGTATTGATAAATATTCTCTTGTTACTATCCTTTTGATTCATGCTGTCCAATGTTGCAATACCATCAAAATAATATTTCTACGACCTGTTCCCACAAATATTCTTTATGTATGCATCTGTGAAATGTCCATGGGGTCTTTTGTCCTCAGGGGGCAACTGCATATAGTATCCATATATAGAATTCAGATACTCATGATAATGCTTATACCCTTTGAATGTATGCCCTTCAAAAACGAAATCCTCATATTCCTGGAATACATAAGACGGTAGAATCTCTTTCATGCCATAATGAGAGAAAACGGATATGCAACCGGCATTGGGAGCATCGAAAAGTTTGTGAGAAGAGTAGAACTGTTCAAACTCTCGGATATATCTATTTCGACTACCTGGATACAAGAACGATTTGACAAGATATTTGACCACCTCCTTGAGAATATGCCCAGAATGCCAATCGGGAGTTCGCTTCATGACAACTTTATGTTGCAATTGTAAGAACCTCTTGACATAAGGTACAAGTTCTTTTCCTTCTGGAAATGCATCAAGCGGAAAAACATCAAGGCAGACACCCATCTTATGATGATGTTGCTCACAAGCAGTGCGAGTATCATAAATCTTCGCGAATGGTGCATGATACGAAGATTGCCGATTATAGCATTGCAATTCAAAACGGCCCGAAGGATCATTGAATGTCTTGACAAAACGATCATAGTCTTCTCGCGGGAGGGTCACATCTGCATCATCATCCCATGGAATAAATCCATGGTGACGCACGGCTCCTAACAATGTTCCTGCACTAATGGAATACTGGATATCATTAGTCCTGCAAAATGCATCAACACAGATGAGCATGTCTAACTCTATCTGTCGTATTTCTTCGATGCCTAATCTCCTCATCTTATATTATTCAGCGAAATATTGTAGTGATTAGTTTCAATATCCTCTCCGCCTCTTATACTCCTCTCTCCATGTCAGCCACAACTCCGGGCCAGCATTGCTCTTCTTGCCATCAGGGGTAACTCCGCCGATGCGCTGCATGAAACGCCAGAGGGAACCATACGAAGAATAGCCGAAGCGCTGTGCCACCGTTTCAAGCGGTTCTTTCGGATTAGCGGCGACGTATTCTGAGACCTGACGGAAGCGATACTGATGCAGAAGATCGATAAGCTTGATGCCTAATTCAAACTTCACGATCTTGGACAACAAGTCAGGGTCAATCTGCAGACCTTCTGCCAAGGGCTTGATTTCGATGACATTGGTCGAATAGAGAGCATCTGCCACAGCATTGAGAATAGGGACGGAGGTGTGGGTACTTTCATCCTCTGGACGGTAGTTCCAGATGTCCTCTATAGTGACTTTATGCTCGTAAGGTTTAATTCTATTCATGTTTATGGTTTCATTTTTCATTTTCGTCAACACATCTGCATTTGTGTTGACATCCTATTGTTTTTACATCAACACATTCGCGCATGTGTTGATATTCTTAGTGTAAGGAATCAACACTTCTATTCTTGTGTTGATATTTAATTATCACAACATCAACACATCCGCATAAGTGTTGACGAATTTATCAAACAAGATCAACACATCCACGCAAGTGTTGATTAATTGTAAAAAAGACAAGGTTCGGCTAATGCCGTCATCAAGTTTCACTCTTGGAATAAAGCCGAGGCGCTGGATTTTATGATTATCTAAAGCGACTCTTGTATATTGGCAGTAGCCTGCACGATTCCCTTTATCATCGAACCTGACGTGAATGTCATGAGGACTTGCATCGCATATCATCTGTGCAACTTCTCGTATAGGCAATGATTCTGCCTCATTCGAAAGGTTATATGCCTCACCCAACTCTCCTTTGATAGCGACATACAATATGCCGATAATTGCATCCGTCAGATAACAGAAAGCCCGTTCTGCACTGCCATCGCTATGCAATACAATATCTCGGCCATGGATAGCATCGCAAATAAAGTCTGACATTACACGACCATCTTGCTCGGTCTTCATGCCTGGTCCGTAGATATGAGCCATGCGAATGCTATTGAAAGGGACGCCATATTGGACATAATAGCTGCGCGCTATGCTCTCTTCTGCTCGTTTGCTCTCAGGATAGCATGAGCGGTTATCCATAGGATCGAGGCGGCCAAAAGTCTTTTCTTCGACGCTTGCCCCAGCTCCTGATTTCAGCAGATCAAAAACAGTCAGCTTAGTCACATCGCCATACACTTCGCGCGTAGAGGCAATGATCACTCGTTCAGAGTGGCAACGTCGCGCCAGTTCCATCACATTGAATGTACCGATAAGATTTGTTCTGAGTATATCTACAGGTTCATTACTTATATAATATGGACTGCAATTACCTGCAAAATGGAAGATATAGTCTGCACGATCGACAAGTATCGGGTCGATGACGTCATGAATTAAAAGATGACAATGAGCATCATCGGAGAAATCGTTGAACCGAGATCTCAATGTATCCTCTTTCCGACCTAATAGAAAGACCTCTATCCCAAGATTCTTTTCCTGATTAAGCGAAAGCATGAGATACGCCAGATAGGTCCCCAGCATGGAATAGGCTCCTGTGATCAGCACGCTCTTGCCTCGCAGTCGCTCCCAATCAAGACGTTCTGCCATCATCTCATGCACGTCCTGCTGAACGATCTTGTTTACTATCGATATTGCCACTTGAACCAATTTTTAATCAAAGAGTCGTAGCAACTACAGTCCAAGCATCTGCTGAGTTTCCTTTAACAGAATCAGAGAGCGAAACATGAGGATATCCGACGGGAAGGTGATCTTGATATTAGTACTCGGCCCGACTGTCTCATGGAATGGAAGATTATAATCGCACAACATTGAGCAGCAATCGCGATACAGAGATCTACCATCGGTAATAGCCTGCCTGTGCAGAGACAGGATATCTTTCAGATGAAAACACTGAGGAGCACGCACCACATGCACATCCTCACGCTTGATCATCTTCTTTGTTTCTTTCTCTTCGATGATAAATGTCTCAACAGAAGGAACAACCGTGATGGAATTACCATAACGCTCTACATCGGCAATATTCTGAGAGATAAGTTTCTGATCGACCATCGGACGCACACTATCATGAATCAACACGATAGAATCTACTGGATACAAGCGCTCAGCCTCACATAATCCATTAAAAATAGACTGCTGGCCTTCATTTCCACCCTCTACGATGCCGACCACCTTATTTATATAATAATGCTTTACTAGCTGACGCATCTTTTCAATCCACTCCTTTAGACACACGATGATGATGGCATCAATCTGCGGATGTTTTTCGAAGACTTCAAGAGTATAAAGAATAATCGGCTTTCCATTGACCTCAACAAACTGCTTAGGGATGTGGTTCCCCAAACGTTCACCTCGGCCGCCGGCGGTAATGATGGCTATGTTCATTTTGTCAATATAATTGTGTGTTCAGATTTGTAGGTTTTAATCTTCTATCAATGAAGTCTCCACAATCATGCTGAAAGCTGTGACTCCAAAAATAGAGGTTCAAAATGGGTATCTGTGCCATATAATACAATAAAGGATGGTGATAAAAATAATTACTCATTAGTACCCACTTATCTTTATACAAATGTTGTATACCTATCGCACTGCATTGATGAAAGATTTCTTTTATTTCTTCATACTTCAGCGGTAAGCTGATGATACGATTAAAAAGCACTTTGTATTTATGAGTAAAAGCCTTTATTGCAGATGGACAATCTTCGAAGGATGAAGCATAGCTTTTAATTCGCATATTGAGTTTGACAAACGAATCGATCGTTCTTCGCACATGTTCAAGTTCTCGATTGTTCACCACACTGCCTGGGGTAGTGGAATATGAATACAAAACAGCAGGACTGACAAGAAGCGTCCCCTCATGTTGCAAAAGATTCCATACGAAATCGACATCTTCAGCATACATGATAGGATAAAACCTCACTTTTGAGTTTAAGACAAATTCTCTCTTAAAAACTTTGCACCAAACTGTGGACAAAAACGATTCTTCTTTTATCCCCTGATGCATGTCATGATAAAAACATTCCTTGACAGACCGATTCTCAACAGGTTTTACAGAATTCTTCTTGCTTTTGAAGCAAATAATGTCAGGATGAGAATACTCATGAATTACTGAATTCAGATACTCATACGCCCTCTTGGGGACAATGTCATCGGCATCTACAAAGTGTAAATAATCTCCAACAGCCTCTTCTATCCCAAGGTTTCGGGCAGAACTAACACCTTCATTCTTTTTGTGGAATACACGAATTCGTTTGTCCTTATTGGCATATTCATCACAAATGACCCCAGATTTGTCTGTACTTCCATCATCGACCAATAGCAACTCTAAGTCTGTATAAGTCTGTGATAGAATTGTATCTATACAAATCTGAATGTGTTCCTCTGTGTTATAAACAGGTACGATGACAGAAATCTTCATAATACAGTACTATAGCCTTATGCATGAACAAGTATAATGATTCTTGAATTTAGAAGGTATGCATAATGCTAATGTCCCTTGCACAAACAACACTAGTGACAAAACACCTTGGGATTGTGTACTAAGCTTATAAAATAGTTTGAACAAAGGCATTCTATGATGTTTTGGGATTTCCCTTCCTGTCTTCTCTATAATGCAAGCGGCAATAGCTCTTATCTGTATTTCCTTATTGTTTTCATCTAATTTGGATAGAAGTACATACCATAAAGCGAACAACCTTTTCCAACGCACATCGTCTGATGCTCCTGTAATTGTACTATTATCACGTATATTGTACACATAAGTGTTTTGTTTCAAAAATGCAGCAGATTGGATGTGTTTGGATAAATCAAAGTTCCACATTTCATCTTGGTGAACATATCCTTCTACAAACGAAAGATTGTGTTCCAATATGAATGAGCGTAATATCAATTTGTTCCAACATGTCATGCCAAAATCAAAACGTCTTAACATGGATAGTTGTAACCAATCATGATCACAGGAATACTCAGGCAAAGTCTTTTTTTCGTAATCTAACCAATTGTAACGCCCAGAGGTAGCAGTTGCTCCAGCAAAAATGATTTGAGAATCGGGATACTTTATTGCTAATTCTAACATTTTCTCAAGGCAATCTGGGATTATCCAATCATCACTATCTAGGAAGTATATGTACTTTCCTTGTGCTACATCTATTCCCGTATTCCTTGCAGCACTATGTCCTTTATTGTGGTCATGATGAACAATACGGAAAGTAAGAGATGAATGAGTAGAGACAAAAGTGCCGCATTCACATGCACAATAGCCTTCCTTAGCCAGAAAACTTTCTGCAGCCCCAATGCTGTTATCCTCCCCACAGTCATCCACCAAGATACATTCTACACACTGTGCCACAGTCTGATTCATGACGCTGCGTAGGCACTTTTCTATATATTGAGCCGCATTATATATGGGAATGACAACAGAAACTATCATCATGTCTTTATTAAACTAGTATTGTCACTTATTTTTCAATATAAACCAGCAATTAATTACCAATGTATCTACAATTTGCATTTACTAACAAATGCTTTTATTCTGCTTATCATTTTAATAGTTGTATTCACGAAAGAAAAAAAAGACGGATGGGTTCTTTTCAGTCGAAATATCGGATAGTGATTTATCTCTTTAAGCAGAGTATAATCATCTTCACTAATTACATGGGTAACTTTTTCGAAAGCCAGATCTATATTATCTAGATAATAATCCACCTGATCTACTAACATACCGCTTTCCTTTATTTGACGAAGAAAACTATCTTGGGCAAAAACAAAAGCAGAATAATTTTGATCACTAGCAAAATAATGCAAAATCTTTGTTCCTGTAGGGATATTACAACCATGCCGCTGAATCTGCCAGTTCAATGTATCATCCAATCTTTGTATTAGTTCGCCGACCTCTTTATTTGCTTTTGTCAATGCAGGTTGATCAACATAAACATTATATTTGCAACTCTCTAACCAATTATTATGCCACTTATTAAATAATGTCTTGGCAAGACTAGTGTCCTTTGCGAAAATAACACCGCTATTAAAGTGAAAACAACCATTTAATGCCTCCCAACCAACAATTTTCAAATGTTTATTAATCCATCTATCTCCCAAACTATTAGTCTTACCAATAGGGAATGGTGAATTAGCATTATATGCCATCGCGACATCAGCTTGTATAGAATCAATTATTGATAAATCCCCAATTATGACAGTATCTGTATCAATAAAGAAAAAATCGCCCTCAATGAATTCACGTAATGTAGTTTTCATCCAGCGTGAGCGTTCCTTCATGCTTTGTTCTGGTTGGAATTGGCGAACATGAATTTGGTCAAAAATATTTTTATATTGCGCTCTGATACCAGAATTAAGAGTAGCATAAGTGTCCTGATCACACGCCATCTCTATATGACAATCAGGGTTATAATGACGAGCAGACCAAGCAGAGACTATTGCTTGCTCCATGTAAATATCATCGTCAAGCGATGCAACAACATATACTATCTTGGTTTTCATCGTACCGTTTCTTTTGAAATCAAACTAAACGCCCCCTCATAGTTCAACTTCAACGGGAGACCATTAATGATATCAGAACTATGCACATGTAGCAATGCACAATCCTTGGCATAGAAATAATCAAGGAGACTGGGTTTGTGCAGACAGATGTCTATCATATAATCACCTTGCGCCATGTACTTTGGCAGGGAGATGCTACGAACGAAGGAGAAATTGCCATTAATATGCTCCAATTCTCCTGTGCATCGACCCTCGGCATAGCACATGATTGGTACGCCAGAGAGCGTCTTGAAGATTATTTTGGCAGACACATCGGCAGGAATCTTTGTATATCCATCAATACGCAATTCTATAGCATCTTGATTGCCATAGGCTATACTATCTGACGACTCGGTACCATTGAATACTATCTTATGTATGTCTATATAATCTACTTTGTGATTTATACGTTCAACAATAGTATTTGTCTCGATGACACAGCATTGATTTGTATATACATCTACAGCTTCATTTACATTCCCTTCATAGTACAAACAGCCGTCTTGCAGAACAACTCCACGAGTGCACAAGCTTTTTACTGCTCCCATATTGTGGCTCACAAACAGAACTGTTCTTCCTTCATTCTTTGCTACATCCTGCATCTTGCCGATGGCTTTCTTCTGGAACTCGGCATCACCAACGGCAAGGACTTCGTCAACAACGAGGATTTCTGGCTCAAGATGTGCGGCAACGGCAAAACCGAGGCGTACCATCATGCCAGAGGAATAACGCTTGACAGGGGTATCGACATACATTGCTACACCAGCAAAGTCAACGATCTCATCCAGCTTGCGGTCTATCTCTGCCTTGGTCATGCCCATGATGGCACCATTCATGTAGATGTTTTCACGTCCTGTCATCTCAGGGTGGAAACCTGTGCCGACTTCAAGGAGCGAAGCTACTCGGCCACGACCTCGTATACGGCCTGTGGTAGGAGATGTTACTTTAGAGAGAATCTTCAGCAATGTGCTCTTGCCTGAGCCATTCTTGCCAATAATACCTACGACTTCACCTTGCTCCACCTTGAAGTTAATATCACGCAA
>JAGHSE010000216.1 GCA_018066015.1 Candidatus Colivivens equi | reverse complement strand
ACTTTCCTGTTCGCTCAAACTATAGCACCTAAGAAGTGCAACACTTGTGGCAAGCCTTTGGCTCAATGTCAGTACAAAGGTAAGCATCCAAAACAAAAAACTCCAACCAGTGCAGGTAATAGAAATGATGCTGCACAAAAGAAGCGTGCATCATATTCAAAAGGAGATTTGATTCTAAATACAAATCCCCAAGATGCTACAGTACTAATAGATGGCAATATTATTGGTCAAACTCCATTGTCTGGATATGAATTAAAAACTGGCAATTATTTATTAAAGATAAAAAAGCGTGGTTACACTTCGATTGAAAAACAAATTATAGTAGAATCAGGGAAAAACAATTATGACTTCTCTCTTAATTATGCCGGATCAAAAGGAACTCATGTCGGTCATGATTGGGTAGATATGGGTTTGCCATCAGATGTTAAGTGGGCGACATGTAATATTGGTGCCAATAAACCAAGTGAAGAAGGCAACTATTATGCATGGGGAGAATGTACTACCAAATTCCCATTTAAGTGGAGTAACTATAAATATATAGATAAGTGCGAAGGTGATGTAAACTCAAGTGTGGGAAAAAAATTTACGAAGTACAATACGCCGTGGAGTGCGGAATTGCTCGAAAAGGCAGATGACGCAGCAAGTCAGAATTGGGGAGGCAATTGGCGTATGCCCACAAAAAAGGAATATGATGAATTAATAGATAATTGCACTTGGAAAGCCATTGTTTTGGATGGAAAGTGGGGGTTGCAAGCCACAAGTAAAAATAATGGAAATATTTTATTTTTTACGGCTACAGTAGATTGTTCTGAATTTTTTCCAATAAGGCGCACTCCAGAGAATTTCTATGCTGATTATTCAAAGGGTAACTTTGGTGGAAAATATTGGACTTCCACAATTTATAACAATGTTGCATCAGGACAAAAATTCCATTTTTGGAGTACTGGACCGAGAAAAGGAGAAGATTGGAATTTTCGCTATGAAGGGCTTGTAGTTAGACCCGTAGTTGAATTATAAACGAATCTTTGCTTAACTTATTATTTATGTCAGTCTATCATTATACGAAGTCCAAAAATCTTGTAAAGATAATTCTTCAAGATAGGATTCGTTTTAAGGCAAGTCACTATAGTACATACGGTGATAATGATTATGGATGGACTACAAAAGTAGCACGTCCAATAATCGCTTCTATCTGTGAACAAAGTCACGAATCTTTTGATAATGATTGGGATTTCGATCCGTTTATCATTAGTTTTGCAGAAAAGAGAAATGATCGTTATATGTGGCGAAGTTTTGGCAATTATAATAAAGGCATTATGCTTGCATTGGACTCAAAACTAATTGCACAAACAGCGATGAAGGACTCTCTTCCAGATGTCTTTATGGAGTGTAAGTACTTCGTAGATAATAAAAGGAGAAGACAATGGTTGAAAACTTGTAGGAAAGACGATTTCCCTGTGCCTTCCAATTGCCTACAAGATGATTTGATGATAATATCCTCTTTCCTTTTGCCTAATAGATATAAGAAACAACGAGAATATCGATATGTAGTTCCTATTCATAGAGGGTTTTATGTTTCTTGGAATCCAGAAACGAAAGAACCTAAGGTTGAGGATAAACCTCTGAACAAGTATACTGATAAAGAAGGCAATTTGTCTGTCGATTTCCCCAAAGAAACTTTGCGAGAAGTTGTAATTGGGAGTAAAAGCAAACTTACCGTTGCTGAAGTAAGAGCCTATTTGTCGCAAAATGGATATGATTTAAAAAGAGTATTAGTTAGTAAATTGTAATAATATGTGGACAGAACTTGACGATGACGTTTTTTATGATATAATAGATATCGATGTTTTGGGAGCTAAAGTTAGATGCACCAAATATGAAGCATATTGCGATACCTCCTCCATTTAAGAAGTTGGAATGTTTCTTCTGCAAGTTGGTTTTTCCGTATAACGATAAAAGTTGGATTTATGATTGCATATTATATAAGTATAGACTGTTTTAAGGTCGGAACAGTGTTGCCTATAAAGCAATACAAGTTTTGTGATTTTACAATACGCAAAAGAAAAATGGAACAAGATTTTGAGGATTATCGAAGTAATAAATGTCCTGAATTGAGTTCTAGGCTGAGTTGTAGATTTATTTCTGCAACTATTGCATCTGCTGAATTTTGGGCTCAACAAAAGTTTCCAAAGCAAGAACGCGATTATTATTTATATGAAGTTGAAGTAGCAGATGAAGTTTCTGTTCAATGGCATGATGCTGAACCATTTGATATTATTGCGAATAATTGTTTCCCTTCAGGAATTACTAAGGAAGATTGCATTAAAAGATATTGGAATCTGTGTAGTTATGACGAGGCGATTAATAATTATGAGTCCGAAGGTATATGTATTACTCCAATATTAATCAAGGAAAGGATTGATATGCATATTTCTAATGGAATCGTGACTAATTTTAGTAATTCTTAATTCTCAGTTATGCCAATGATTAATTTAATTGTAATACAGAGCCTTGATAAATCTGAAAAAGTAAAAAGTGGAGAGGAAGTATTCCAATCGTGTAAAGATAGTTGTATTCTTTCAAACGATTCTTACATTGTTTTACCAAATAATAAATCAGATTTCTTGATAGCGTTATCTACTGCAATTGATAAATGTATTTCGTCTAAAGAGGATTGGATAATCCATATTGATGCCCATTCTTACAATCAAGCAGAAGATCAGGCTTTTTCCTGTGGAGTATCTATTGCAGGACAAGACTTAGATAATGAGTTGTCTTGGGAAAAATTGCATTCTGAGTTGTCACGATTGTCTGAGAAAACAAAAGGTAAGGTTATATTGTCATTAGCAATGTGCTATAGTCAAGATTTTTTGCCATTGATAAAGAAATGTCCAATTGCAGTCATTGATTCTATTATAACAACTACTGTGAAGATAGAATCAAAACCTTTGATTTTGGGATTTAATGCACTCTATCAAAAATATAGTAAATGCCATGAAATTAAAAGGTCTTTTGAATATGGTATGCAAAGATTTGTTACAGAATCAGATCAATGTATGTTTAAGTTAGCACAAGCGAATATGTTCGCATTACAACAAGAAACCACTCTTCAAGGTGGTAAATATATAATCAAAAAAGTTCTTGGTCAAGGAGGTTTTGGAATAACCTATTTGGCTGAGCATGACTTGTTGGGTACAGATGTTGCTATCAAGGAGTTCTTCATTAGGGACTTCTGTAATCGAGATAGTGATACATCGCAAGTAATAGTAAGTACTGATGGAGCAAGAGAGCAGGTTGCGCGTTTTAAGAATAAGTTCATAAAAGAAGCACGAAATATTGCAAAATTACATCATCCTAACATCGTGCGCATTTCTGATGTGTTCGAGGAGAATGGTACCGCTTATTATGTCATGGATTACTGTGAAGGTGGTTCTTTGGCAGATTTAATAAAGCAGCATCCTTCTGGAATTAATGAAGAATTGGCATTGAAGTATATACGACAGATTGCATCTGCATTGTCTTGTGTCCATGAGCACAAGATGATGCACATGGATGTAAAGCCTGCTAATATTATGTTGGATGCCAAAGGCGATGCTGTCCTTATTGACTTTGGAATTTCAAAGAATTATAGTGATGATACAACAAGTTTAGTTATTGGTGCAAGTGTTGGCTATTCTCCAATTGAGCAATATACAGGAATAAAAGAATTCTCACCTCAGTCTGATATTTATTCATTGGGTGCGACATTGTACAAACTTATAACAGGTCAGACACCACCTAATCCGCAGGAAATAGACGAACATGGTGTGCCTACGCTTTCCGCAAGTTCTCCTATTGTATCTGCAATACATGCTGCAATGCAATATAAGAGAATCAATCGTCCAGAGTCTATTGCAGAATGGCTTAAGATTTTGGATAATGCAAAAGTTGAGTCAGATGAAGATACAATTCGATTGATTAATACAGAAAAAGAGGATCAAGAGGAACAAGTCGAAGAAGAAAAGAAGAAACCAGAGAACGTGGCAGAAGCCAAAGATAATTACCAAAGATTAGAGTTAAAGGTTTCTTCTAATTATGACAATGAGACTCTTTCAGTCTCTGAAAGTAATAAATCGTCAGTTACAAATCAGGCTATTAATAACTCATTACGCAACAACATTAGTCAATATAATTACATACAAACTAATAAAGATAACTCGTTTATTGCATTTTACAAAAGAAACATCGATGGAACATTTTTAGAATCTATAGGTGCATTAATTTTATTTGTGATAATCATGATTGCATTTGCTTCTATATCATATTTCGTAGTATTATTGGTGTTTTTTATCTTCGATATAGAGTTTAGTAAAGATAAATGTGCATTTGGTAAAATAGAATACGATATTATTGCTTCCGGTTTTATTGCAATTGTCTCGTCTGCTCTTTTAATTTTGATAGAGAAATTTTTAGGAAAAGTTGACGTATAGGTCATCCTTCATTTTGCTTTTTGATCGGAGAAGTGAAAAATTATTTTTTAGTGATCGATATTAAGCAAAGTATATATGAAATTTCTTTTTTTTTCATTTTGTGTAATGATGTTTTTATCCAAAGTTTCTGATTTAGAGAATCGGAGAATGAGTAAATCTTACGCAAGAATTAGATGACGTTATCACAAGTCCCTACACTTCAGGGTGGCAGATATATGAAATAATGTTCTCAGTCAAGTAGGTTTTGGAATAACCCACTTGACTGAGAACAGACGGAAACAAAATGTAAAACTATGACGCAAGAAGAATTGAAAATAAGAATCGCTCAGGGAGAATCTTCCACATTGCAATTCAAACAGCAGTGGAGTGATAACGAAAAGATAACCAAAGAACTGGTCGCCTTTGCCAACAGCAGGGGTGGTTCGATTGTGTTCGGTGTTGAAGATAAGACTGGACGCATTGAGGGTTTGAAGTATGACGATGTGCAAGCAATTTCGTCAAAGGTGGGCAATATGGCAGAGAACAATATTATACCAGCTTTGTATATCCACTCTCATCCGGAGGAGATAGACGGAAAGACTGTGCTGGTTGTTGATATTCCGGCTGGTATTAATAAACCTTACAAGACTCTGAAAGGTTGCGAGATATACGTAAAACAAGGTGCAGATAAACGCCAAGTGAGGGATAACCGAGAACTACTCCGTATGTTCTATGATTCGGGGCAGTATTATCCCGATAGAATAGGTGTACCCGATACTTCTATTGCAAATCTGAGTGAGTCGTTGATTGACAGGTTCTTCCTGAATCAGTTCAATAAGCGCAAGGAGGACTTTGGTGTACCTGTGCAGAATCTATACCAGAACCTATGTATCATAGATGAGAAAGGACAGGCAACACTTGCTGGATTGCTGTTCTTTGGCGTAATGCCGACATGGAAATGTCCTGCGTTTAAGATTAAGGCGGTGTGCTTTGTTGGCAATGAGTTATCAGGTACGCAATATAGGGATAGCGTGGATCTGGAGGGTACAATACCAGAGATATACGAACAGGCATTACGATTCTGTGAGGGTAATCTGAGGCATCTTCAGGATGGTCAGTCATTCAATTCGGAAGGACATCTTGAGGTGTCGCGTATCGCTCTTGAGGAACTGATTCAGAACTCGCTGGTCCACAGAGAAATGCTTGGGACGGATGTGGTAAAGCTACTAATCTTTGACAACCGTATCGTGATTGAGAGTCCAGGGTGCTTGCCAGGAGATCTGACTGTTGACAAGATAAAACTCGGATGGGCAGAGATGCGCAATCCGTTGACTGCCCAACTGTGTGCAAAGACTATGCCATACCGAGGACTTGGCTCTGGAATTACTCGCGCATTGAAGAGTGGTGAGCGTATTGATCTAGTTAACGACATTGAGCGTGATAAGTTCGTGGCAACAATATGGCGAGGATCGGCGGAAACAGGCCTTTCTTCGGCAGAAAATATCGACAAATCGTCGGAAATAAATCATTTTTCGGCGGAAAAAGCGAGATTAGTGGCTATTATCGGCGGAATTGTCGGCGAATCGGCGGAAAAAGCAGTTACAATAGAGAAAATGGCGGAGATCTTAATATATCTCGAAACAAAACATTTTGCTAAAACGTCAGATATAGCAACTGCTATTGGTCGAGGAGAATCACGAACAAAAGATTATCTTTCAAAATTGCAAGAAATGGATATGATTGTAGCAGAAGGAAATGGTAAGAAGCGTGTGTACAGTGTAAAGAATTGAGCCGGACGTGAAATATTCGGAATAACCAACTTGGCAGAGAATACTATGCTTGAAGGAAAAGTCGTTATACGCAATAAATATTGTAAAAATGAAATTTTTTAAATTACTATTAATTTCGCTAATGAGTGCAGCTTTTGTGTTGTCTGCTCAAACAATTGCGCCAAAGAAGTGCAATACATGTGGCAAGCCGTTGGCTCAATGTCAGTATAAGGGTCGGCATCCGAAACCTGTAGCGAGCGAGAAGCCTGCAAAACAAGGTGCACAAGTATCCACACCTGTTCAGCCTTCAAAACCAACATCTGGTTATCAGAATGGTCACGAGTGGGTGGATCTCGGCTTACCTTCTGGCACCAAGTGGGCGACGATGAATGTTGGTGCAAGTTCTCCGAGCGATTACGGAAGTTATTTCGCTTGGGGAGAGACGAGTCCGAAGAGTACATATACAAGGGCGAATTTGAAGTATTGCGTGGATACTACAGGCGACAAGTTCTCGAAATACGTCATCGACAGCGAATATGGTAATGTGGATGGCAAGAGGGAATTGGAATTGAGCGACGATGCGGCTTATGTAAACTGGGGTAGTGGCTGGCGCATGCCGTCGAAGGTACAGCTGTATGAATTACGAGAGAAGTGTAAATGGACATGGACAACTATGGGAGGCCATAATGGATATAAGGTTGTTGGTCCGAATGGTAATTCCATCTTTTTGCCTGCTGCAGGTTACCGCTACGAAGGTTCTCTCAGCAGTGCGGGTTCGTTCGGTGATTACTGGTCGCGTTCTCTCAATACTAGCAATGGCTGGTACGCGTACAGCCTCTTCTTCGATTCTAGCGATGTTAGTTGGAGCAACTTCGATCGCAGCTTCGGTCATAGCGTTCGCCCCGTTCTTGGCACTTAGAACTTTCCACTTTCTCCCATAGAAGTAATCCCATCTTAATCTTAATAGTTGACCGACGTCGGTTTTTTTAGATAAAAGTAGATGTTAGAATCGGAAAAAGTGGTAAAGAATAATCTCGAAAAGACGAATAAATAGTATGCTTGAAGGGAAAAGTTCTTGTCAAGAAACAAAGCTAGCGCAGAGCTATGACACAGCGCAAAAGAATATACATAAAAGCAATCTTCATCAGATGATAAAACTATACGAAAAGCATTGTCATTATGGTCACAAAAGTCGGATGATATTTTCATTATACTTTTACGATTAACATTGGCTTTGCCTTACGCATTTCTTCTCTGCGAGCCTGTTTCTTAGCTCGGCACTCTTTAATCCAAGCCAGAAGTTTTGGCGAAGGATTATCGATGATGAGAGTATTTGTGCAAGTTTTCATAAAATCACTAAAATGTTATCTTTTTCGTTTGAAATTACACCATTCCAAGTATTCGCGACACTGCAAAAATACACCATTCCAAGTAATAAAGTACAAAATCTTCTCTTTTTCCGTATTTTTGTATAGTTTTTCTGTATTTTTTCAAATTTAACAGATAAAACGGAATGGTCTTTCGTAAAATTTCTTGAAAATATCTAAATAAATA
>JAGHSE010000189.1 GCA_018066015.1 Candidatus Colivivens equi | reverse complement strand
TAAATGCCATATCCCATCTGCCAGATGGGGAGAGGTGTGTTGTGCCTGAAATGAAGAAAGACGCTTCTTCCTGGCAAGAACTATATCCGCACACAGACAATTTTATTCGTTTTATAGAGAAAAGGTAAGAGTTTCGTATGTATAACGATTACTATAAACTGGTGCGTATGGCATGGTCTTTTATAACGTAAATAAGTTTACCTCGCATTGCTTGATAGTTTATCCCATCCCAGGGTCGACTGCGCCAACCTACAAATGACTATAAACGCAATGTTCGATGCACAAGTTTCGCTTCCCGCATTTTTATTCTCACCTCGGATATACTCAAATAAATTTGGTATTTCACTCGGTTCGTTGAAAATTCTCTGCGTCTCTCTGCTACCTCTGCAAAGTCTCAGTGCACATCGTAGATGGGCGAGATTTTGTTAGAAGAGCAGGTCTGCAAAACTCGTTCTGTAAGAAATGCTCTGCTAACTAAATCGTACCAGCGAAGTTGGCTGAGACGCCTCTGCGTGAAACTGAAAAGCTGAGTTCGCCTCTGCAAACTTATTTACGTTATAAAAGACCATGCCATAGGCGCCAGTTTATAGTAATCGTTATACATATGAAAATTAAAACATACTTACTGTATAAGCAATAAACACATATCTCAGTGTCTTGCCAATTAAAGTAGAAAGAAACGTAGTCCAAGGATTTGCACGCAATGCACCAAGTGCCAATGCAATTGCCGTTCCAAGTATGGGTACAAAGGTGAAGAACCCCATCCAGGCTCCATACTTCGACACATATTTTTGTGCTTTATCCATACGGTCCTGACGAACCTTAAACCATCTAGCCACTGTCTCCTTCGTTGCAAACCGACCAATAAAATAATTCACCATCGAACCAGCCACATTACCAATAGTAGCACTCGTCACTGTCAAGAAGGGACTCATTGCAGTAGTGGCAAGCAGGGTAGCCATCACAGCCTCACTGCTGAAAGGCAGAAAAGTGCCAGCCACGAAGGCTGCCATGCCCATCCCCCAATAACCGTATGTGAGAAAAAACTCCGTCATATTAATCTGTCAATCATTCGTACAACAAGTATTGAGGTGGTAATAAGTAGAATATAGAAGAATGTCAACGACGATTGTAATGACATTAATAATGTGATAAATGCTAACACTAACGAACACAATCCCATTATTATCAATATCTGATAATTAATACGAGTACGAGATTTATCAGCATACATCTTCTTATAAAAATGCCACGAACTGACTACAAGGAGTAGGAAAAGTATAAATAATACTATTCCCTGATGATTAGTCGTTATCGCTTTGCTGTCATTATCTACAGACCACATGCCATTATAACCATTCCATATCAATGGTGTGATAATTCCTATAACTAATGCAACAATCGTTTTCAGAGAAAAAATTCTCAACACAAACATAGCAACGAGGTATGCTGGTATTAACCAAAGTATCAGAGGTTCAAACACAGTGGCAATACCAATAAAAAGAGCTGAGGCAACACAAATGACAGAGGGGTTATGTCGAATTACCGATGTGTCGTATGTAAGGAGAGGAAAGAGGGAGAGGGTAAAGGCAAGTAGCGGTACGGATAAGTGCCAATCAAACATTTCAAACTTAGGCAACAGGACCAATGTGCTCAATATGTGGAATATAGCAAATACTAATCCACTCCACAATGGATTACGCACCTCAGTAACCCTACTTGTGAGGAGGGTTATTGTCAGGGCTAACAGTATGACAATGGCGTAAACTATCATTTCAGGAAATCATCAAAATATCGTATTATATGTTCCTCCAAGTGTTTTCTGTCTGTTGGGGTCTGCATATTATGACCATCTCCTGGATATATAAAGAGATCAGGATGAGTGCCGTTGTCTATACAGGCACGAATAAATGACAATGAATGCTGAGGTACACAAGTTGGGTCATTTCCTCCATATATAATAAGCAGTCTGCCCTTTAAGTTCTTTGCCTTATTCAACAATGATGTTTTTGCATATCCCTCGGGGTTAGTTTGAGGAGTATCCATATAGCGTTCACCATACATCACTTCATAATACTTCCAGTCAATTACAGGTCCACCTGCCACTCCCACTTTGAACACATCAGGATAAGTGGTCATAAGACTGGTAGTCATAAATCCACCAAAACTCCATCCGTGAATCCCCATTCTGTTCTCGTCAATATAGGGTAATGATTTAAGAAATTCTACACCCTTAATCTGGTCTTTCATTTCTTCAACTCCCAACTGACGGAATGTAGATTGTTCAAAATCCAATCCACGATGTTCGCTGCCTCTGTTGTCTAAACAAAACATCACATAGCCTTTTCTTGCCATAAGCAAATCAAGGTTACGCATTCCGTAATATCTTGACAGACTCACCATGTGAGCATGAGGACCTCCATAAACATATACCACAACAGGGTATTTCTTGTTTGGATCAAAACCTACTGGCAAGACAAGTCTGTAATACAAATCGGTCACTCCGTCGGCTGCCTTAATCGTACCCACCTTGATTTCTGGAAAATTAGGATTCGTTGTGGTTTCCATACTATCTAATGTTGTCACCCTGAATGACGCAAGACTTATGCTGTCCTTCCTCATCATTACTGTAGGCGAAGACCACTGGTCAATTACAGATTCTCCGTCCTTACTCATTTTTGGATAATGCCATCCGTCGGCATCTCCAAGCAAACGGCGCTTACCATTAAGTCCTACGGAATAAACATTACATCCAATCATGTTTTGTTCGTTGCTGGTATAGATAATCTGTTTTTTCTTTGGATAAAACCCAACAATATCCATTACTTCAAATTCGCCCTGGGTCAACTGTGAAATCAACCCTCCCACCTTATTATATAAATATATATGCATAAATCCATCCTTACGAGTAAGATAAATAAACTTACTACTATCCCACGGTAGGAATCTAATAGGATGCAGGGGCTCTACATATTTATCATTGTCTTCCGTTATCAGCACTCCTATACGTTTTCCGTCAGTAGCATCATATTGCACTAACTCAGCATGGTTCTGATTACGATTGAGTTCTATCATGTAGATATATTTGTCATCAGGACTCCATGCAATGTTGGTGAAATACCTGTCAGTAGGGTCTCCTGCCTGGAGATAAATAGTCTTGTGGGTCTGAGTGTCAAATATACCTACTGTTACCTTATGACTCGTTTCTCCTGCCATTGGGTATTTATCAGGCACAAGAACAGCGCAACGTGAGGGGTCTTCGCCTTGTTCATCCTTTAATGCAGGAGAGATATTGACCTGAGGATATGTAGAAACCATAGACTGGTCCATACGATAAAATGCCAGCAAAAGACCTGAAGGACTCCAAAAAGTACCTTTTTCAATTCCGAACTCATCACGATGCACACTCTCACCATATACCACATCCACACTTCCATCAGTGCTTACACTGATTCTTTTACCATCTTTTTCTACATACAGATTGTGATTTACAACATGAGCCACATATCCATTCGTAGCGGTGTCGGTGACTTGTTGCTGTGCACGTGCTCCAAAAGCAATGAATGGAGATTGACATGCTATAACCATTGCAATAA
>JAGHSE010000435.1 GCA_018066015.1 Candidatus Colivivens equi | reverse complement strand
CTATAACTTTGTAGGTATAACTCTAAAAGGGTGCATATAATAATTAATTTAAGTTTCACGCAGAGGCGAACTGAATTATCCGTGAATTATTTGCCTTGGTCAAATCATACATTGATGCACGTAAGCGGAAAAGGATGCACCATCTACTCAAAGAACAAAAAATTTACGATTAAATTTACGGGTAATTTACGGGCATTTACGTTTAAAATCAAATATATACGAACTTAAAAGGGGGTTCTTGTCAATTACAAAATTAAAAAAATCATCATGAATACAATTGGAAAACTTTTTGGATTTAATCCAGCGGTACATAGTGTAAAAACAGAGGTTGTAGCGGGGATTGTGACTTTTCTTACGATGTCTTATATTCTTGCAGTAAATCCAAGTATTTTCAGTTCTCTTGCAGGACAGGGGATGGACACTGGCGCAGTCTTTACGGCTACTGCTCTTGCATCTATTGTAGGTACGTTGTTAATGGCGATAATTGCAAAGTTGCCGTTTGGTCTAGCTCCTGGAATGGGGCTGAATGCTTTTTTTGTTTATACTATATGTTTGGCAATGGGCTATTCTTGGCAATTTGCTTTGACTGCTGTATTGATTGAGGGTTTCATTTTTGTTATTCTTACCATTACGAATATTCGTTCTATTATTGTTGATGCAATACCTATGAGCTTAAAGAAGGCAATAGGTGCTGGTATCGGTTTGTTTATTGCTTTTATCGGTTTGCAGAGTGCAAAAATTATTGTAGATAGTGATTCTACATTGGTGGTATTGGGCGACTGTATGCATGGGGAAGCGTTGCTTGCAATCATTGGTATCATAATTTGTTCTATTTTTACTGTACTTCATATTAGAGGGGGGTTGTTGTTGGGCATATTGTTGACTACTTTGATTGGAATACCTATGGGGCTTACTCATTTGAATGGTATTGTTGATTCTCCTCCTTCGATAGCTCCTATTTTCTGTCAATTTCAATGGACTCAGATTTGTTCATGGGATATGGTTATAGTTGTATTATCATTACTCTTTATTGATTTGTTTGATACGTTAGGTACTTTAATCGGTGTTTCGGGGCGTGCTGGAATTCTTGACTCGGAGGGTCACATGCCTCGTATAAACCAAGCATTTTTTTCGGATGCTTTTGCTACCATTGCGGGGGCTTGTTTTGGAACGAGTACCACGACTACATACGTTGAGTCTGCCGCTGGAGTTGCCCAGGGGGGACGTACTGGACTGGCTGCTTTCACGACAGCAATTTGTTTTGCCTTATCGCTAGTCTTTGCTCCGTTGTTTTTAGCAATTCCGAATGCGGCTACAGCTCCTGCTTTAGTCTTGGTGGGTCTGTTTATGGTCGCTCCGCTGAAAGATTTGGATTATTATGATTATTCTGAATCAATCCCTGCCTTCCTTACTCTTGTTCTTATACCAATGACTTATAGTATATCAGACGGTATTTTATGTGGAGTCATTTTCTATGTGTTAATAAATGTGGTGACAAGACAATTTAAAAAGTTGTCTCCGACATTGTATATATTGGCTATAGTATTTATATTAAAATACTTGTTTGTATGAGGTCTCTAGTATAGTGTGCAATGTGTGTTGGGGAGAGGGGTGTGTGATATTAGTTACAAATTGTCTATTTCTAATAAAACTATGAGCGAAAGATTTTTAGGTACTGTTTCGCGCGGGATTCGTTGCCCGATTATTCGTGAGGGGGATGACTTGGCTAAGATTGTCTCGGAGTGTGTGCTTACTGCAAGTAGGTCTGAGGGTTTTGAATTGCATAATCGTGATGTGATTGGTATTACAGAATCGATTGTGGCTCGTGCTCAGGGGAATTATGCTTCAGTGGATGATATTGCTTGTGATATCAAACGTAAATATGGTGAGAATACGATTGGTGTAATTTTCCCAATTTTGTCGCGCAATCGTTTCGCAGTTTGTTTGAGAGGTATTGCAAAGGGTGCAAAGAAGATTGTTCTTATGCTTTCGTATCCGTCAGATGAGGTTGGTAATGAATTGGTGTCGTTGGACCTCATTGAGAGGGCTGGCATAAATCCTTATTCTGATATCATGACAGAGAAGAGATTTCGGGAGTTATTTGGGGTCATCAAACATCCTTTCACGGGGATGGACTATATTGAATATTATGGTGATGTAGTTCGTGAGTGTGGCACTGAGGTGCAAATCATTTTTGCTAATCACCCTCAGGATATTCTGTCATTCACTGATTGTGTCTTGTGTTGTGATATTCACTCAAGAAACCATTCTAAAAAAGTTTTGCGTGAGTGTGGGGCAAAATTGGTTTATGGTTTGGATGATATATTATCAGAACCTCAAGGTGGGGGGTACAATGAACTTTATGGTTTACTTGGGTCAAATAAGGCTACTGAGGATAGGGTAAAGTTGTTTCCTCATGGGTGTGAGGGGATGCTTTATGCTATCCAAAAAAAGATTTTGGATGTGACGGGTAAGAAGGTGGAGGTGATGGTTTATGGCGATGGTGCATTCAAGGATCCTCAAGGTAAAATATGGGAATTGGCAGACCCGACGGTTTCTCCATCGCATACCGACGGATTGAATGGTACTCCTAATGAATTGAAACTAAAATATCTTGCTGACAATGATTTCGCATCTTTGAAGGGTGAAGAACTGAAGCTGGCAATTTCTGAAAGAATTAAGGCGAAGGATAATAATCTTATAGGACAGATGGCATCAGAGGGAACTACT
Source organism: Candidatus Colivivens equi (assembly GCA_018066015.1). Taxonomy (GTDB): domain Bacteria; phylum Bacteroidota; class Bacteroidia; order Bacteroidales; family Bacteroidaceae; genus Colivivens; species Colivivens equi. The sequence goes on along the minus strand of JAGHSE010000435.1, from coordinate 11,594 downwards.
CCACGTAGATTGACTGATTTACTAGGGTCGTTGATGGACCTTACGAGTGGTTCTGGTGATAAAGGAACACCTGTCGTGTTGGTGCAGGGATATTTTGATAATTATTCAAGTTGATTGTTGTGTCCAAAACAGCATCTTTCAATATAGGGGCAGGAATTAATTCTGCTCCTTGTTTTTTATTGATTGTCATGGATGATACTTCAACGTGAGCTTCGTCCCACATTCCTTTATCTATAAAATATTGTAGTGTCTCTCGTCCTCCTTCTATTAGTAAGCTTTGAATTCCTTGAAGTTCTTTTTGGAGGTCAATGTCGTGGGATAAGATGATAATTTTAGGATTTCGCCCGTCCCAATATCTTACCGTGAGTGATGGCTTGTCTTGGTGCCATGTGTTGTTGCCAACAAGTATAGATTGATGTTCTGCCCTAAGTTTGTGGCAAAGCATTTGGGTGTAGGTATTACTGATTATCAAACGCTCTCCTTTGATTCCAATAATTCCGTCGGCAGTTTGTGCCCATTTTAAGGTTATGTATGGTCTATGTAACTCATGAAATGTGAAGAACCGTTTATTTATCTTACGGCACTCGTCTTCAAGCACTCCAATTGTTACTTCAATGCCTTCATCTAGGAGTTTCTGTATTCCCCCTCCGTTGACTTTTTGGTTAGTGTCTCGAGCTCCAATTACTACTCTAGGTATTTGTTCTTGTATGATGAGGTCTGCGCATGGTGGTGTTTTCCCATAATGGCAACATGGTTCAAGTGATACGTAAAGTGTGGATTGGGGCAACAGATTTCTATCAGATGGTCTTACTGAATTGATAGCATTGACTTCGGCATGATGTCCTCCGTAGCAATGATGATAACCTTCTCCAATAATACGATTATTACAGACAATCACAGCACCTACCATAGGGTTGGGTGCTGTGGTGAAAATACCATTCAACGCAAGTTGAATGCATCGATACATGTATTTTTCGTCGTTATTCAACTGTCCAAATGTCGTTTGTCTCAAGTAGTTCTGCAAAATTGTGGTACTTCTTTTGTTCTTTCACTTCTTCTATTTGAGATATAATACAATCATCGTAGGTAGGTGCTTCTACATCTCTTATAACTCCTAGTGCTATTGGGAAGGGTGCTTCCATTTCGGCAAGTTTGAGTTGGAGGGTGTTGTCTGCACAATGTGCGTCATGAACAAGTACAGAGGGGTCATCTGATGATACAATTTTTAGTCCAAATCCATCTTGGGCAATTCCAAATTCGTTGTTTTCTCCAAAAATCATCTTCTCGCCGTGACGAAGATAGATTGCATTCTTTGCGCGACCTTCTTTTGAATACACACTGTCGTGAGTACCATTATTAAAAATTACGCAGTTTTGAAGGATTTCACATACAGCAGAACCTTTGTGATTATATGCAGCCTTCAATATCTCTACAGTACCAGGGGCATCTGTCGCTACAGCACGGGCAAAGAAGTGGCCTCTTGCTCCAAAACATAATTCTGCAGGACGGAATGGATCTTCAACAGTGCCATAAGGACTGGACTTACTAACAAATCCACGAGGACTGGTTGGTGAATATTGTCCTTTGGTCAATCCATAAATACGGTTGTTGAGAAGTATCATGTTGATGTTAATATTACGTCGGTTGGCATGGATAAAATGATTTCCACCAATAGCTAATCCATCACCATCACCGCTAATTTGCCATACTGCTAAATTAGGGTTGGCTATTTTGCATCCAGTTGCTATTGCAGCCGCACGACCATGTATTGTGTTCATTCCGTATGTTGCCATATAGTGAGGAAGGCGGCTGGAGCAACCTATTCCAGAGATAACTGCAATATCTTTTGGCGCAATCCCCAGTTCAGCCATTGCCTTATGGAGTGATGCTAAGAAAAAATGGTCTCCACAACCCGGACACCAACGTGGTTGTCCTTTTTTATAATCTTTTGCTTCCATATTAATCTTTAATTATCATTAATCATGTTACTGAATGATTTTGCCAATTCACTAACTACAAAAGGTTGTCCGTTTACTAAATTATACTGATAAGGCACAAAACCATCAATTTTCATACGGAGATACGATGCTAACTGACCCATATTTTGTTCTGCAACTACTACCTTTTTATATCGTTTCATCACATCAGCAGTATTTTTTGGTAGTGGTGAGATATATTTGAAATGAGCTTGAGCAACTTTCTGACCTTGATTTCTTAGTTCTTCCAGAACTGCTCGTAAATGGCCATATGTTCCACCAAAACCAACAATTAGCAAATCTGCATCATCCTTATCACCTATAACTTCAAGGTCGGGAACATCAATGTTTTCAATCTTTTGTTTGCGTAGGCGAGTCATCAAATCATGGTTTTCTGGATTGGTTGATATTGCTCCTGTATTACAATCTTTCTCTAATCCACCTAAAATATGTTCAAAACCTTCTCTGCCAGGAATTGCCCAATAACGAGTGCCATTGTTGGTTCGCATATATGGTGTCCATGTTTCTTTGAGTTGTTCTGGTACATACGGAGGATTGATGGTTGGATATTGATCTAATTGTGGTAATTTGAGTGCTCCAGAACCATTTGCTATATATCCATCAGTAAGCAGGACTACAGGAGTCATGTGCTCAAGTGCAATCTTACAAGCTTGGTAAGCTGCATCGAAGCAGTCTGTAGGACTTGTCGCAGCGATGACAGGCAGAGGGGATTCTCCGTTTCGTCCGAAGAGAACCTGAAGGAGGTCAGTCTGTTCGCTCTTTGTAGGAAGTCCTGTGGCAGGACCACCTCTCTGAACATCAATGACTACCAATGGTAACTCCATGATGACAGCAAGGTTTATTGCCTCGCTTTTCAGGCAGATACCAGGTCCTGAAGTTGATGTGACTGCTAACGCTCCTGCAAATGATGCCCCAAGAGCAGATGAACAGCCAGCAATTTCATCTTCGCATTGAACTGTTGTAACTCCTAGGCTTTTATGTTTTGACAATTCGTGTAGAATATCAGTTGCAGGAGTAATAGGATAACTACCAAGGTAGAGTTTTAAACCTGCTTTTTCGGCTGCAGCAATAAGTCCATAAGCTGTGGCTTTGTTGCCTGTGATGTCCATGTATCGTCCAGGAACTTTGTTCTTAGTCTCGATTCTATGAACACCAACCGCTGAACTATGGGTGTTGTGACCATAGTTATATCCAGCCTGAATGACTTTTATATTGGCATCAGCTATATCAGGTTTTTTGGCAAATTTATCTTTGATATAATTATATGCAATGTCTAAATCTCTATCAAAGAGCCAGCAAACTAATCCTAACGCAAACATATTGCGACATTTTAGAATAGATTTCGGGTCCATGCCTGAATCAGCCAAACAGTCTTTTACCATTTGTGTGAGGGGACAAGCAACTACATGGTCAGGGTTTATGTTCATTTCGCCAAGATAGTCATCGGTTTGAAATTCTGCTTTTTTTAGGTCGGCAGGACTGAATGCATTAGTGTCTATTATAATTGTTGCTCCAGATTTTGCGTATCTGTACTGTGTTTTTAGTGCTGCTGCATTCATTGCAACAAGTACATCACATAAATCTCCAGGTGTGAATACTTGTTCGCTACCAATATGTACCTGAAATCCCGATACTCCTGTTAACGAACCTTGTGGGGCACGAATATCAGCAGGAAAATCTGGGAATGTGCTAATACTATTTCCTACTGTTGCAGATACTGTGGAAAAGATGTTTCCAACAAGTTGCATGCCGTCACCAGAGTCACCTGAGAATCGAACTACAACATCGTTCTTCTCTGTTATTTCTAATGGTTCCATTTTTAAATTAATTATTTGTGATGAAGATATTTTTTCCCATTTGTAATATATATCTGTGGGTTGGATGTACATACTTTGCCCGTGCTGTTTCCAATGATATGCCCAGCCAAATCATAGTTGATATCATTTTCAACTTCATTATTTTGTGATTCAATATCCGTTCTAATATTGGGAATGGCATTTTCAAGCCATATCCTACGGTTGGAAAACCACGACACAGACGCTTCAATATCTTCTCTGAATGTCACATCCTTGTAATTCCAGCGTATTTGATCGAGCAATTTTGATTTTTCCAATTCTTTGCCTGTTTCCGAATCGATGAAGTTATACAGTACCTCGTACAGAGTATCAAAAACAACAGGAGATTTTTCTCTCCATAGATTTCTATAGACATCTAGAAACTCTGAATTGACTGAATTTAGCAATGATTTGAAGTAGTAGTTATCATCATGTATGGCAGACCACTTGTCGTCCAAAGTCTCTATTGCACCGAAATCCCATAGGGGTCCCATCTTGATCTTGGAGCAATTGGAATCGTCATATTTTGTCAGGAATATGTTTGAGCCGGCACAGTCCTTGTCACCCAGAATGTCATGCACAAGGAGCCATGCAGCAAATGAAGGTACGTCAATATAATCCTGATAAGTCCCTGTTGATATGGAAAGTTCCAGTTGATTGAGATACTCCTGGATGTGGTTTATTTGAGTGGAGGTAATCTCGTCTTCATCAGGATATTGAAAGGTGTACTTGTAAGGTACATCTACATTATTCGTACTGAACGAGACGTTCTCATTCCACCAATATGGATCACGTTCTATGATATATCCATTTTCGCTGACATCAATTCTGCAGTTTGTATTTCTCTTTATAGATTCAATGAGCATGTATGTTCCCCTATAGTCACCGTTTATAACCAAATTCGTAAAAACATATGATGGAGTATATGGCATTCCAAAGAGTTTGCTGATGTTCAGACCTATCATGGTGTAAATACTTTCAGGCAAAAGCAGCCAGTTCTTATCCTTGTATTTATCCTCATTGCCCCTGAACAGCAGGTCTTGCTTATTCTGTAGTTTTATCTTAAACGATTTCTTGTCATTATATGCACTGGTATTTCCTCTGATGTTAATCGTGATCCCACTGACATCCTTTCGATATTCATGGCTGTCATAGATGGTATCTTGATTTATGATTACTAATCTACCAGGAACCTTTGTTGCATTAGTGATACTTTCCCCAAAACAACCATCAGGATGAGACACATAATCACACGTAGGTTCCTCATTGTTCAGGGTCTCTATACAGATAATCGGCAATTTGATATTCCGGATGGAATCAATATAGAATTCCTGAGCCTGACATGTCAGGCTCAACATCTGCATAAGAGATAAAGCTAGTATGTTTTTTAATACCATATTCATTATCTGACTATTAAGAATTTTCCAGCCACACTTTCGTTTCCTGATATGTCCGTGGCAAGTATGTAGTAGATGCCCGGCATTGCAGCCTTGCCATTGTCGAGCCGTCCGTTCCAGATATACGATCCGCCAATAGATGTGCCTTTGTTCACGAGTCGTCCGTTAGCGCTGACAATCTTTACGTGACTATCATTCATTAGTCCAGTGATTTTGATGTCTCCGCTGTATTCCGGACGTATCGGGTTAGGATAGACCTTCACAAGGTCTTCGTCGAATTTCCCGACAGGGTCGGTGGCATCACCCATATATGAACAAAGTCCATCGCAGGTGCCAATCAGAACTTCTCCTGTCCTGCCGTCAATGGCGATGGTATAGATTTCATCGGATATGAGTGGACTATTGTCTTTCGTGAAGTGGTGGATGATTTCCGTACCGTCGGCATTGGTGAGGTATACCCCGTTGCTTACTGTACCGAACCACTTCCTGTTGCCCCCATCGATGGCGATACATTTGATTGCCACTTCGTTGAGCAGATAGTCGGCAAGGTCGGAACCGTCGTTTCTGGGCACCTTTACCTGAGTGTATCTGAAGTCTGGGCTGAATACGCTTGTTGGATCTTCTATCATGAAAGGTCCCTGATTGGTACCGACCCAGATTGTTCCGTTGAGGTCTTCCACGATACAGTTCATTTCAGACAGTTTTTCAGTATAGGATTTCCCATCCTGGTTGACAAGGGTCTTGATAAAGACATGCTTATCATCCGTTTTATCACCTAATGTGTTATTATAGTCAAGTATAAGTACTCCTGCAAAATTGCCTTTACTAGTGGTACGTCTGTTGTTTAGCCATACCCAGTTTCTTGAGTCAAACAAGATATGGTCTTGAGTGGAGAAATCGGCAATTTCAGTCAATTTGAATCCTTCCCAGGAGTTATCGTTTTTAAGCACTCTGAGTATGGTATCGTTACCACAATTCAGCATCCATAGATTATTGTCTTTGTCAAATGCAAGTCCAGTGGTTCGGACATACATTCCTTTGTTGGGGTCGGTATCTGAGACACTACTTGTGACTTTTAATGGCGAATTGCTATATGAATAGTGCTCAACACATTTGAGACCCTCGAATTTATATAGTCCGGAGTTGGATGATCCTGCATAATGCAGATTGGGGTCGTTCGGACATTCCACTACGTCAGTGATGTTCATATACCAGCCGGGCTTTTCATTTTTATCCCTTGCTTCCTTGTCGTCGAATGCACTCCATTTGCCCTTTTCGTACATCATGATTGTTCCATCTCGGTTGAGTTCTGGATAATTGAAGCATCCTCCAGCTACGAGAAGTCTATTATTATTATCAAAATGCATCTTGTAGAAGTAATTGGCAATAGGACCATCTGGATGTATGTTTTCAACAATTTTGAGGTTGGCTTTGTTGATGTCTTCCTCGTTTTTTGCGAAAGCATCAAAGTCTGCATACGGCTTAACGGCATCTGTTGTGGTCTTTTGCCAATTTGAAAAATCTTGAAGGTTTTTGGAACGAGTTCCTACACACACATTAGCACTTGTCTTCGCATAAATTATATTGTCTGCAATAATACAACTAAGTACAGGGCTTTCTAAATTATAAAGAGTAGAAAGAGTTTTATTCTTTAAATTATAAATGGCAAGCCCATTATCTGTTGCTATTGTTGCTTCTGTTCCAAATACTCTTAATTCATGTATTTTTGTTTCATTGAGAGCAAGTGTAGTCAATTCGGTTAAATTATATGTGAGGTCATTGTTTCCAAGTATGTCAATATTACCGTTTTTATATAGAATGATAACATTGGAGCCATAAAGTGCTATATCAATAATACCATGGTCGCTTAGTTGTGATACTTTATCATAAGTTTGTACATAGTTGTCATTTGTATCATAGCTGAAAAGACTACCATTGCTGATGACATACAACGTATTGCTAGTTTTAACAGCTTTTGTGTTGTTTGCAAACGATGAATATACTTTCCATGCTTGAGCGTGGATAGATAACTGAAAAATAGTAAAACAACATATTAAAAATAATTTTATGCGCCCCATACGTTTAAAAAGTCAAAGAGTTTTTTTGTTGCAATAGCTCTATGGCTGATTTTGTTTTTTATCTCATCACCAAGCTCTGCAAATGTTTTGTCATAACCATCTGGAATAAATACTGGATCATATCCGAATCCAGCAGTACCATGCCTTTCTGTTGTAATTTGTCCTTTGATATGACCATCAAAGAAATACTTCTGCCCCTTGTAGAGTAATGCAACTACTGTTGTAAACTGTGCACTTCTATCACTCGCATTTTCAAGATTCTTGAGCAATTTATCTGTGTTAGCCTCAAAATCATGATCTCCTGCATATCTAGCAGAGTGAATGCCAGGGGCTCCATCAAGTGCGTTTACTTCTAATCCTGTATCATCAGCAAAGCAATCAAATCCATAATAGCGTTTAATATATTCAGCCTTCTGAAGAGCGTTGCCCTTAAATGTATCTGATGTTTCTGGAATGTCAACATTACAACCAATATCTTCCAAACTTCTAATTTCAAATTTTTCTCCAAGTATGTCTTTCACTTCTTGTAATTTATTGACATTGTTTGTTGCGAATACAAGTATATGCTTTGATTGTTTTGTTTTAACTTTGATGGTATCAAAACCTTCTCCATAAACACCTCTGCAATGGCTCATTGATATAAATGCATAAGGATCTACACTCTTGACATAACTGAAAATAGCAGTGGATTTTCTTTTTCTCGCAATGAGAACTATTACCTTTCTTTCTGTTTGAGTGTACCATCCAGTTCCATCCAATACGGTTACTCCAAATCCTTGCTCATTAAGCAATGTGGCTATTTTTTTATAGTTCCTTGAGAAAATAAGAAATTGGACTGATTGGCGAGTACTTGACATAACATAGTCAAGTGTTACACCCGAAATAATCATGGCAGTAAAACCGAATACAATTTTTTCCCATTCGTGAAAAATAAAGAAGGAAGAAGAAATGATAACACAATCAAAAAGCATCATTGCGTGTCCTAATGACACATCCTTATATTTATTTACAACAGCCATTAAAATGTCTGTACCGCCTGTGCTTCCATTATGAGAAAAACAAATACCAAGGGCGATTCCTTCGCATATGGCACCGAGTACAACTGCCATAAAAGACTGATCTCCAACTAGTGTGGGGAGCTCTCCTGTAATAGGATCTTCCCAAATACGTTGGAATACCCACAGATATATTGATACTAAACTTACACCATATATCGTCTTGATACAAAACTTGAGCCCAATTGCTTTGATGGCTAGGACAAGTAGGGCAATATTTATAAGAAGATATGAAACTTGTACTTCAACTCCAGAAGCATAGAATATTAATGATGCTATACCTGTTACTCCACCTGTTGTAATTTTGTAAGGCAACAAAAACATGGTGACTCCAGCAGCATAAAATATTAGGCCAATGGCAATGAAAATATAGTCTTTGAAATCCTTCTTTAAGTTTTCAATAGCACTAGTGATGAGTTTGTTTATGTATTCTTTCATTTTGGATGTACAATATTAACCATTCTTCCAGGAACTACAATAACTTTTATAATTGATTTGCCATCCAGATATTTGCTTGTCTGGGCATCTGCGAGTACTGCTTTTTCTATTGCTTCTTTGTCTGCGTCTGCTGGAAATTCCATAGCAAATCTTGTCTTACCATTAAAACTAATCATCATTTTGATGTTGTCTTCCTTAAGATATTCTTCGTTATATTGTGGCCATTTTGCATCGCATACAGATGTGTTATGTCCCAACTTCTCCCAAAATTCTTCAGCTATATGAGGAGCAAATGGCGCAATAAGTACTGACAGCACTTCAATGACTTGTTTTTTGTCGCATTTCAGAGATGTGAGTTCATTAAGGCATATCATAAATGCCGCTACTGATGTGTTGTATGAGAAATGTTCGATATCTTCTGTTACTTTCTTGATGAGTTTATGTAGGGACTTAAGTTCTTCCTTGGTAGGGCTTTCTTCGTTGGTTGACTTTTCTGCCAAATGCCACAATTTATTAAGGAAACGATGACAACCATCAATTCCATTTGTGTCCCATGGTTTACTCTGTTCTACAGGACCAAGGAACATTTCGTACATTCTAAGAGTGTCTGCACCGAATTTTTCTACTATCATATCTGGATTCACTACATTGAACATACTTTTTGACATCTTCTCAATAGCCCACCCACAAATATATTTTCCATCTTCAAGAATAAATTCGGCATCGTTATATTCACTTCTCCATGCTTTGAAAGCAACTGTGTCCAAAATATCATTCTGAACAATGTTTACATCTACATGTATTGGGGTCGTGTCATATTGCTTGCGCAGATTATAACTAACAAATGTGTTAGTATTTTTGATTCTATATACAAAATTGCTTCGCCCTTGAATCATTCCTTGATTGATGAGTTTTTGGAATGGTTCTTCTTTGCAGCTTACTCCAATATCAAATAAGAATTTATTCCAAAAACGACTGTAAATAAGGTGGCCTGTGGCGTGTTCACTTCCTCCTACATATAAATCAACATTCTGCCAATATTCATCATTTTCTTTACTTACTAATGATTTAGAATTATGTGGATCCATATATCTTAAGTAGTAAGCCGAACTTCCTGCAAAACCAGGCATTGTGAATAACTCTATAGGATGAATGGTCTTATTGTCAATTAAAGACTTATCTACTACTTTTTTTCGCAGTTCGTCCCATGCCCATTCTTGGGCATTTCCAAGAGGCGGTTCTCCTGTTTCTGTTGGTTGGAATTTATCCACTGCAGGTAATAACAATGGCAGACAGTCTTCTGGTATCATTTGTGGAATCCCATTTTTGTAATATACAGGAAATGGTTCTCCCCAATATCTTTGACGTGAAAAGATTGCATCACGTAGTTTGTAATTTATCTTAACTTTTCCGATACCTTGATGTGTGATGTATTGCTTTGTCTTTGCAATTGCTTCTTTAACACTCAATCCATTAAGAAAGTCACTATTACATACAATGCCTTCTTTGGCGTCAAAACTTTCCGTGCTTACATCACAACCTTCAATAAGAGGTATTATTGGAAGATTAAAGTGTTTTGCAAACGCATAATCACGACTATCATGTGCAGGGACTGCCATAATAGCTCCAGTTCCATATCCAGAAAGTACATAATCGCTTACCCAAATTGGAATTTCTTTGCCATTGAAAGGGTTGATTGCATAATTACCAGTGAATACCCCGCTTACTTTCTTGTCAATCATCCTTTCCCTCTCTGTTCGTTTGCTGGTTTCTTCAACGTATGCATCAACTTCTTTTTTCTGCTCACGAGTGGTGATTTCGTTCACCAAATCACTTTCAGGAGCCAAAACCATGAATGTGACTCCGAATATTGTATCTGCGCGTGTAGTGAATATTGTAAATTGTTTTCCGTCTTTTGTCTTGAATTGTATCTCGGCACCTTCGCTACGACCTATCCAGTTCTTTTGAGTTTCTTTAATAGATTCACTCCAATCAAGTGTCTCTAGTCCGTCTAGTAATCTTTGCGCATAAGCACTTACACGCAAACACCATTGTCGCATTTTTTGTTGGACAACTGGGTAGCCACCTCTAATACTTACTCCGTCAACTACTTCGTCATTAGCAAGTACTGTCCCAAGTTCTGGACACCAGTTTACCATCGTTTCTCCAAGAAAAGCAATACGATAATTCATAAGAATGTCATTTTGCTCTATTTCGCTCAACTCATTCCAAGTCTTTACTATACCATTGATATTAAAAGTCTTATTTTGTGACTGAAATTCCTGAATGAGTTTACTTATCGGTTGGGCTTTTTGAAGTTTTGAGTCATAATAGCTTTCATACATTTTTTGAAATGCCCATTGAGTCCAATGATAGTAATCAGGAGAGCATGTTCGTATTTCTCTATTCCAATCAAATGAAAATCCTATTTTATCCAATTGTTCACGATATCTAGCAACATTGGCATTTGTGGTGATTTCAGGATGTTGACCTGTTTGAATGGCATATTGTTCTGCTGGCAGGCCATATGCATCATATCCCATAGGGTTAAGGACGTTGAATCCATTCAATCGCTTGTATCTAGCATAAATATCGCTGGCTATATATCCTAGAGGATGACCTACATGAAGTCCTGCCCCTGATGGATATGGAAACATATTTAGTATATAAAACTTATTCTTATTTACATCCTCAGTAACCTTGTATGTCTGCTCATTTGCCCATTTCTTTTGCCACTTTTGTTCTATTTCCTTAAAGCTGTATTCCATAAAATATATTTTTTTTAGTCAGTCTT
>JAGHSE010000115.1 GCA_018066015.1 Candidatus Colivivens equi | reverse complement strand
CCCTGCAGCCTTCCGAACTTGCAGCCGGTTGACCTCTCTCACTCTTCCCAATTCTGTCACAACGATTGGAGATTCTGCTTTCGATGGTTGCAGCGGGCTGACCTCAGTAACGATACCCAATTCCGTCACAACGATTGGAAAGTATGCTTTCTATGGTTGTGATGGTTTGACCTCAGTAACGATAAGTAATTCTGTGACCACGATTGGAGATTTTGCTTTCGCACATTGCACTGATTTGACCTCAATAACTTGCCTTACAATAACCCCTCCAACTTGTGGCTCAAATTGCTTTTACAATGTCAATAAATCTATTCCTGTTTGTGTGCCTGTTCGCTCGGTAGATGCCTACAAACAAGCAGATGGCTGGAAAGAATTTTCAAATATACAAGCCAATCTTAATGAAGTATATGTATATGTAGTTAGTGATTCTAATATGGATGCAATAGAAGGAACTGGATATTACTTCAAAGGAGAAACATGTACACTAACCATTACTCCAAAATATGGTTATCACTTTACCCAATGGTCTGACGGCAATACTGATAACCCTCGTTCGTTTGTGGTTACCAAAGATTCCATATTTACGGCACAATTTGACAAAAACACCTATACTATCTCTACTGCTGTTAATGATAACCAACGAGGAACGGTACAAGGCGGTAGTTCAACCTTATATCTAGATAAAATTACTCTAACTGCCATTCCTAATTATGGTTATCATTTTACTCAATGGACGGATGGAAATACAGACAACCCAAGAAAAGTAGTCGTCAATGAGGACAAAACCTACACCGCCCAATTTGATAAGAATCAATATGTCGTTACCGTAAACAAAGGTGAGCATATCCAATCTGTCGTTGGTGCAGGTACCTATGAATATATGGATGAAATCACATTGTCAGTTACGGCTGAAACACATTATTGTTTTGACCACTGGTCTGACGGAAATACCGACAATCCTCGTTCGTTTGTAGTTACACAAGACACAACCTTTACCGCCATCTCTGCAAAGATAACTAGTGGCAAGTGTGGCGATAATCTAAGGTGGAATTATAACGATGATGTTTTGGTTATTTCGGGAACAGGCACTATGTATGACTACACACAAGGTACGGCACCTTGGATGCCAATGTTCAAAGATTCTATCAGCAGTCTCGTTATCAACAATGGTTGCACTTCTATTGGTAATTTTGCCTTCTATGGTTTGAGTAACAAAAACCTCAAGACAATAGATATTCCAAATAGTGTTGAGCAAATAGGGCAGTATGCCTTTGCAAACTGCGAATATGTGAAGAACCTATATCTTGGTCTTTCTCTTGAAAAAATCTCTGCCAAAGCGTTTGCCAATGACGAGCGACTGATTTATATCACTTGCTATGCTATAGAGCCGCCTTTATTGGACGAATCGGCATTTGTTAACTATGATGCTTATTTGAGTGTACCTTGTGAATCGCAAGCAGATTATAAAGTGTCCAAAGGGTGGAAACTATTCAACAAAGAGAATATATCTTGCATCGGTGCAGAGGAAACACCTATTGCAACAGATGATGTCATCGTTTCTCCGGAAGATGATAAAGCCACTCTTGTTTGGCCGGCAGATGATCAGGCAGCAGGGTATTCGATTGAGATTTCCAAAGACGGTGTAGTGTTCTGCACGCTCAAATTCAATGCTCACGGTCAGTTGATAGGTATTGCCTTTGCTCCTTCTCGCGGTGGCGAGTTACGCACGATGCAGGCAGCCGAGATGACAGCCAATGGTTGGCAATTTACGGTGACGGGACTTACTCCGGGTAGCAAATATGCTTACACGGTAGATGTAGTCAATGCCCAACAGCAATCCATTAAGCAGTACACAGGCGAGTTTACTACCACAGGTGGTATATCAACCGACTGGAATCAGTTGACCGATTCACCGGTTGACCGATTCACCAAGATTATCAAAGATAATCACCTACTCATCTTCCGTGGCGATAAAATGTACAACGCCGCCGGAGTGCTGATGAAATAGAACGCTACGCTAAATGAACGCCGCAAGCGGCTAGTAGAACGCAAGCGGAGCTTGCTAATAGAATGGGCAGAACCCTAATAGGAACGGCAGCAAACTGCCTAAATGAACAAATGATGAAGGAGCCGAAGTGCAAAACGCATTTCGGCTCTTCATCTTAATAATTGACATTATTTTGCAAAACTTGCACCGTGGGAGGGGGTAAGTAGTATGTACCCCCTCCGCGTTAGGTATATATAGAAAAATTGCAAAATTACTTGATAATCTGCAAGATATAGAATATTTAGATACTTGTTTTTTTATTAAGAGGGGGTAGGTGGGGTAAGTACTTCCTTAATATATCCCCGCGCGCGTATGTGTATATAAGAAAGTACTTACCCCACCTACCCCCTACCTGCACCACTGTCACCACCCTCCTAAAAAAGGTTTGGAGAGTGTCGGTCGAGTGTCGACCGACTCTCGACTAAATAACCTATCAATATGGCGACCACCGGGCGACCACAGATAAGGATGACTTAATGCCTACAAGCCAAACAAAAAAATACATCTCAGATATTTTTCAGATACATCACAGATCCGGCACAATGCTCCGTTAATACTCCGTTATTGCTCCGTTAAAAGACACGGAATTTTGTTTCGCGGGGCAAAAAACAATTCGTTCTCTGCCCCGCATCCTTCTCTAACCCTTCTTGCATCGTCGAACAAAAATGTAAAGTAATTTGCCACAAAAATGTAAAATAATTTACCGCAAAAGTGTAAAATAATTTGCACAAGTCATTTTTTTTTTATAATTTTGCAGCGTTTTAAAAAACATACTAATATGGAGTATTTAGAAAGAATAGCAGATAAACATTTGCAGACTCGGTTAAAAGCAATGGGAGCCGTCCTAATCGAAGGTCCTAAATGGTGTGGTAAAACGACTACGGCAGAACAACATGCCAAAAGCATACTACGACTCCAAGACCCAGATATGCGAGAAGACTATCTTGCCACAGCCGCTACAAAACCATCCAACCTACTATTAGGAGACATACCACGATTGTTGGATGAATGGCAAGATGCTCCCGTTATTTGGGACGCCGTACGTACTATGTGTGATAAACGAGGCATTCCCGGACAGTTTATTCTCACCGGTTCAAATGCTGTGGACAAATCCCAAATTCATCATAGCGGAACTGGGCGTATTTCACGCATGCAAATGTTACCAATGTCACTATGGGAATCAAAAGAATCCAATGGTTCTGTATCACTGCATGATTTGTTTGACAATCCTACGCAAGAGATAGAGGGCGTTTCTTCCATGAGTATAAATGATCTTATTTTCTCGGCTTGTCGAGGAGGATGGCCTGCGGCATTAAAATTCAAAAAGCCACAAGAACAGTTAATGATTGCGAAGGACTATATTCAGTCGGTATGTAAAGAAGATATTTCTCGCGTAGATGGAGTACAACGCAATGAAAAATTAACCATGCAAATACTACGCTCGTATGCGCGCAATATATCCACTATGGCAAAAACGACTTCTATTTTAGCAGATGTTACAGCCGGTGAAAAATTTGATTGTACGCGTCCGACCATCTACGACTATATGAGTGCCTTAGAAAAACTCTTTGTTATCCAAGACATAGATGCGTGGTGTCCTGCCATACGCAGCAAGACTGCCATTCAAAGCAGCCCCAAACGTGGATTTTGCGATCCTTCTATCGCAGTCGCAGCAATGGGATTGACGCCAGATGTACTCCAAACACAGTTAAAAACATTCGGATTTATCTTTGAACAAATGTGTATTCGTGACCTTCGTGCGTACTCCTACGACTATTTTACCAGCATAGGATATTATCGTGATCGATATGGTTTAGAAGCCGATGTGGTTCTGCATTTAGGAGACGGACGATACGCGCTAGTTGAATGCAAATTGGGAAGTCGCGAAATTGACGAGGGCGCAGAACACTTGTGCGAACTACATAGATTGATTATAGAACATAACAAGACGGAAAAACAAATGCCCATCCGTGAACCAGATTTAAAAATTATTTTGACAGGAGGACAATATGTATATACTCGTAAAGATGGCGTACACGTAATTCCACTCGCATGTCTCAAACCGTAGCAATGTGACAACAAAATCTACAACGCCGCAGGAGTGGAGTTATAGAACGCTACGCTGA
>JAGHSE010000352.1 GCA_018066015.1 Candidatus Colivivens equi | reverse complement strand
TAACACGTGGTGTTAGAGTAACATTCACTTTGTGTTTGACTATTCTTCGGATTCTTATTCATATTGATTGACTAATCGTTCTAATATCCGTATATTTTTAAATAAAAATGTATTTGCGTCTGCTATTTTCATAATCTATCAGCATATAGTAATAACAAAATGTGTCACGATTTACCCACAAAATTAGCATAGAAATTTGTGAAATCATACATTTTTCTTAACTTTGCAAAATATTTTGAAACACAATAATTGAAAGGTAAAATGTTGAAACCAAACTACATTTTTGAAGTAAGTTGGGAGGTATGCAATAAAGTAGGAGGAATATACACTGTGCTCTCCACACGTGCCAAAACCATGCAAGAACTGTTCCATGACAAAGTTATATTCATTGGTCCTGATTTTGGTACAGACAGAGTCAACCCTCTATTTATTGAAGACTCTAGTATTTTCACTCAGTGGACAAAAAAGGCCAACACTGATGATCGTCTCAATATTCGCATTGGAAGATGGAACATTCCAGGGAACCCTATTGCCATTCTAGTGGATTTTTCACAATTCTATGCAGAAAAAGACAATTTATATGGATGGCTTTGGGATAATTTTCAAGTTGACTCACTTCATGCTTATGGTGACTATGATGAAGCTTCTATGTTTTCTTATGCTGCTGCAAAAACTGTAGAGAGTTGGTATAAATATAATATCGCAAATAAGAAGCGCAAAAGCAATGTTATCTATCATGCTCATGAATGGATGACTTGTCTCGGTTCTCTTTACATTCAAAAAACTATTCCTGAGATTGCTACCATCTTCACTACTCATGCTACTAGTATCGGCAGATCTATTGCAGGCAATAACAAACCTCTATATGACTACCTTTGGGCTTATAATGGTGAACAGATGGCTCGTGAACTCAATATGGAGTCAAAACACTCTATCGAAAAACAAACTGCATTCTATACAGACTGTTTTACTACCGTCAGCGACATTACTTCTCGCGAATGCCGGCAACTGCTTGAAACACCTGTAGATGTGGTTCTAACAAATGGTTTTGAAGACAGTTTTGTTCCTTCTGATGCTAAGTCGTTCCAAAAAGCACGTCAGGATGCAAGAAACAAGATGCTTCAAGTTGCCAATACTTTGATGGGTACTAATCTCAAGAGTAAGAATACTGTCATCATCTGTACTGGTGGTAGATATGAATTCAAGAACAAAGGCATTGACCTTTTGATTGATAGCCTTAATCGACTTCGCCAGGACGACTCTCTCAATAAGGAGGTACTCGTTTTTATCAATGTACCAGCATGGGCAAAGGGACCACGCATTGAATTGCGCAAGCGTCTGGAAAATATGCAGGATCTTGACTTTCCTTGCAGCGACCCTCGTATCACTCATGACCTCCACAATGCTGACCAAGATATGATTCTCAATCAAATGAACTGGTTGGATATGCACAACCGACTTGAAGACAAAATCAAGGTAATATTTGTGCCTTGTTATCTTGATGGTAAAGACGGTATTTTTAATTTGCATTACTACGACCTGCTTATCGGAAACGACCTCAATATCTACCCATCCTACTATGAACCTTGGGGTTATACGCCTCTTGAAAGTATTGCGTTCCATGTACCATGCATCACTACTGACCTCACTGGATTTGGACTCTGGGTTCAGTCTCTTGGACAGGAGGAAACAGGAGTAAGAATAATACACCGCACTGACTCTAATTTCGTTGATGCTGCCGAACAAATCAAACAAACTATTCTTGATTTCACACAAATGTCGCCTACAGAAGTTGAGACACTTCGCAATGCGTCTGCACAGACTGCAGAAAAAGCACTATGGAAACACTTCATTACTAATTATCTCACAGCCTACGACATTGCCCTTACCAACCGTGACAAACGACTCAACCAATATT
>JAGHSE010000366.1 GCA_018066015.1 Candidatus Colivivens equi | reverse complement strand
ATGGTAGAATTATGAAAACTAAATTATTATATTTAATTGCATCTTTTGCTTTTGCCACAAATTGTAGTGCGCAATGGGCTACAACGATTGATGTTAATCTTAAGAATGGAGAACAAATCAAAACGATTATTAGCGATGGGGGAAGTATGGAGTTCTATGACTGTGATGAAGACCTCGAATATGTTGACTTAGGACTTAGTGTGAAATGGGCTAAGATGAATGTTGGTGCATCAACAATCACAGAAATGGGTGATTATTTCTATTGGGGTGATACCATTAAGATTGCAGAAGGCAACAACCATGATAGTTATGAGAATTACTACGGACGATTGAAAGACCATATTGCTAAGACAAAGTTTGACGTGGCATATAAATACTCTGGAAAAAATTGGCGTATGCCTACAGCCGAAGAATTTAAGGAACTGATTGAAAAATGTGATTGGCAGGTGGTGACTTACAATGACACTAAGGGGTATTTGGTGGTAGGTCCTAATAAAAACTATATTTTCTTGCCTTTTGATGGATACTATTACAAGGACAAATTCTATTCCTTTTATGATGAATTAATGTACTGGACGGACAGTAACAAACTTGCAATGTCTAACAGGGTAATCACAAATTGTGACTATGCGTTGCCTGTCAGACCTGTATATGATGAGTCAGGCGACAAATGGTTGTCGTTGGAGGAATATCTGGCTTATAATGATGACATTCAACAGGCTATTGCTTATGGCGCATCTGAACCATTTATTTTCCCTTCTACTCATGCTTGCCAAGAATTTGTGAATGACAACAAATTGTATTTCTTGGATGATGAGGGAGAGGATGTTATGGCTAAGGAAATTGTTTGCAGATATTTCGCCAGACATCTTAATGATGAATTAATTAACTTCTATAAATCGAACTATGGAACAAGGTATGAATGTTCTGACGGGAAGACGGTATATGTTGTTGATGAGATAATGGATGATTATCTTCATTATTTGCTCAGTCAACAGGGGTGTATTGACTTGTCGCAACCTGACATGACAACTAAAAATGGAGCACCATTCTATACCAAATATTGTCAGGTCCCGCTTTCTTTCGTGAAATTGGATTCTAACGAATATAATGTTGATGGTTATTATGCTGTGCGCCCTGTATCGGCTTCGACTAATCCATATATTGCATATGAAGTGCCGTTCCCTATGATGGCTCAGTCAAAATACACAATCAGAATTACGATGGCTCCAGATGTGGAATCCGAGGAACCACTGCCAAACTTATTTAGAATATACACATATTCAAAGAGCAGTAATTCAGCAACTTATCCTAATGGTGGAACTACTGTTAGTAATTCTGAAGGTGGAACAAATTTCGTTACTTCTGCGAATGAGTTTAATACAATCTCTTTTGATTACGAAACATCGTATGCGACTAACCTTTTGATTCAACTAGAGTCACGAATCCCGTCAAAACAAACTCTTACATATTCCAGAACGATTAGAATTGCAGAGATATCAATAAACTGTGAGAATGAATACATCACCAACATAAACACTACTCCTTCTGCTTTTGACTCTCAACCATCGATTTTCGACCTTACTGGACGAAAAATAAACGAGATAGAATCCAATGGCGTGTATATCATAAATGGAGATAAAGTCTTAGTGAAGTGAAGATAAGGGGTGATAGTCGTTTTCAGTTTGTTAACTTTCAGCCACAGTTTGTCACCTGAAAGGGATAATTGTGCCTATAAGTGAGAATTGTCAAAAACATCAATTCAATGAGGTCGAAATACATCAGTCGAGTGTTGAGTGGTCTGTCTGGCTTCAAATCACGGAACTCACGTTCTTGTTCCTCAGAACTGAATAGGAACTTAAAGCCATTATGCTCGTAGAACTTGAAGTTCTTCTCCTGATTATAGGAATCAACAAGCACAAATCTGCAGCCAGTCTTGTTCATTGGATCAACTAGCCATGCTTTGATAAAGTCCAGAACATCTGTCCCCAAATTCTTACCTTGCATAGATTGGCTGACACCAAGTCTGCCTATCATCACGGCAGGATATGGAGCATAGTGCTTTTCACGAGGGATGGTTCCTTCACCCTTTTTTTTCGTGAACCAGGAATTTTCTTGATGCTATCATTGGCAAGAGTAAAGTCACATACTACCTCATTGGGATTCTCGTCAGAAGTGAAACAATAGTTTTTGCAAAGTAATTGACCTGCTTGCAAGAAGGCGTCTTCGTGAAAGAACATCATCAGATCAGAGTCGCCACTAAAGAAATTAGCCCATCAGCCACAAGCGATGGGGTAAACATGCGGAAAGTACATTTATCAGAAAGATATGGCGTAGTACTTTATTAGATGAACTTTGCCCTTGCCAATATCTTTCTTGCAGTTTCAATAGACTTTGTGAAATCTACCGAACCTCTACGACTCTCACTTTCCTTCATTTGCTGTTCGAATCGTTCTGATGCTGCACCTTTGAGTACAGGTACTGATGCTATTGCTATTGCCATAATTGTATAATTTGTGAGCGGTTAGCGCCCTCTTGGGCGCAAAGGTAATGAAATTTTCTCAATTTCAGTTAATTGATGCTCTAGAAGTATTGTTTTATATGGATTTTTAACCATTTTCGGTGCATGTAGATGCCAATTGCAGGGTAAACTAATGATAAACCATCAGAGCAAACCACCACCCAAAATCAGGGTACTGGTTTCAAAAACCGCATACTTCAATTTGGTATCTGGTTATGAAGCCACATTATTATTTCGCTAATCTGGTTGTAACCACTGGGGCAAATCAACACCCAGTTTTTGGTTGAGGGGTATAGCAATTCATGACTCCCTTCTTTCCTCTTTTGACTGAGTTTACATTTCGTTGCTTAATCCGAAGGTGGTGTTTTGAAATCACCCCCTTGTTAAACTGGTCCGACAAAATGCCGTTGCAGAAGTTTCCATTACACAACACCTCTGCATAGTCACAACCACCATTTAGCCTTCAAAACACACCTTTATTATATATGATAGCCAACTTTTCGCCTTAAATAAAGTTAAAATCGTTAAATCTGCACGATTTTACATTCTCAAAACATCTTCATCAGGACTTTTCTACCATATTACATGTAACTCGCTGATTATCTATACGTGCCACAATCTACCCAAGAATCTCCCCGAAATAGATATGACGATATTTGAGGGCATCGCCTTCGGCTCAGAGATAGGGCTTAAAATCGAACCAAGAATAGAGTATAAAGTTGACGGAGAACCACGGAATATTGCATTTTTTCATACACGTCCTACACAGTCATTGTAACTTGCTATTTATATGCATGTTGTGATAGGTTATCAATCCTACATTCATCCTACATCCATCCTACACATCCTACATTCATACATACATCATGTCTTTTCCTAAAATAAGTATGTTTATTTACTAAGTTTCTAAGAACGGAGAAACGGAAGTTGTTGCAAGTCCGCACGGAAAGTGATGCAGCATAGAGTAACCGTCCAGCCATGGCTGGACGGTTGGTTCATGCAGCAGAAAACGGTAAGAGATGCTGCGTCTCTTAACCGTCCAGCCGTGGCTGGACGGTTAGCGATTGCTGCGTGAAAAGAAATTACGCGCAGCACGGAATTTTATTTTATGCAGGACAAAATATTTCCACATGTGCATCGCATTTTCCCATGTTATGTATTAACTTTGCAGCAGAAAACCCCAAATGGTTATAT
>JAGHSE010000151.1 GCA_018066015.1 Candidatus Colivivens equi | reverse complement strand
CAATACTTACATTTTTTGCAATATTTGTGTTGGTGAGTTGCAAAGGAAAGCAAGGTAGTCATCGTACTTATGATGGGCAGACCATTTATGATATTATGGCTGATCAAGACACTACACTTAATGCAATACTTAATGAAGTGGTTGAAGATACCATCATTAAAGTCACCTATGTCACTGATGGAACTCAAGATATGTTTAATATCAAAGATGCTGTAGAAAGTAATATGATTCACGGACAACTCAATCCTGGTGATTCTTTAGCTATTATGCCATTAGGAAATACAAAGTCGTTAAAGTCTCTAATCAATCTTTCCGAACTTCTTGGATTATGGCTTTTCAAAGGTGGTGATGGTAGTGGTTTCAATCTTTTGCCTAATGGATGTGCTATGGGAGTTGGACAAGTTGATGATATCTGTCTAAAACAGTGGTTCGTACATAATGGCATGCTTATTATAACATATATTCCAGCTGATGGCTCGGACTATGTAGAACGTGCAGATACAACTCTTATAGAGAAACTCAACGATAACGAACTATCTGTAGTTCTCAATGGTATTGACCACGTCTGCAAGCATCAGACTGAAATAATTACTAAATAATAATTACACAGCATTTTAAAAGAGAGGCAATGCCTCTCTTTTTTGTTTACTATAGTTTTCCAATGTTTTTGAATGTTCTCAAACATCTCCTGTATGTGAAATATTTCACCGAAAGGTGATACTATATCAAATTTTTTTGTACCTTTGTGATGTCAATCAGATTTTCGCTTGGCTTTTATTAGCAGCATAAGTTAGGTGAAACACCTGATATGACAAAATCTTGTGTAACTTTTGTTTCTTAGGTTTTATAAAAAAATGTCATAATGCTGCAGAATTAAGGTTTTAAAGCAATTTTTTATGAAGAAAATTATTTTTGGAATGACCATGCTATTTGCTCTTGCGTCATGTACTACTGTTTACAAGAGCTCTTCTACAATGGATGTCAAATCTACATTAACTAGTTCTAATAGTGCAGATTTGGAAGTGTCGCCTGTTAAGGTATCGCTCGTTGACTATGCTCCAACAAAGAAAGAAAAGCGTGGGGGTAGTGAGAATGTAAAACAGGTTGCTGTTGCAAAACTTCTCAAAGAGAATGGTAATGCTGATGTTCTCATTGAACCACAGTATGAAATTACATCTAAGAGAAAAAATATTAAGAGAATCAGCGTCTCTGGTTATCCTGCAACATATAAGAATTTTAAGACTTCTGATAAATAGTATTTGAATCATTTTTTGCAAACTAAGAATTAATACAATGAAAAGATTAAATATGCTAATTTTTGTGTTTGTTGCGGTGTGTGTTTCGTCATGTACTACAGTACGAAAAACAGCTACTACAGTAACTGTGTCTTCTACAATTAGTCAATATCCTACTATAGCTGATTTGGATATTATACCTGTAAAGAAAGAAAAAACGTACACATGGAGCTGGAACCCTTTCAAGAAGGAACCTTCTATTTCTGTAATCAAGGGGAACCTTATTGCAGAGATTCTCAAGGAAACTGAAGCTGATGTTATGCTTGAACCACAATTCATACAAACAAAGGTGTCTTACGGTGAACGTTCTGTTAGTGTTAGTGGCTATGTCGCTAAATTTAAGGATTTTCGTAAAGCAACAAATGAAGATTTAAAAGCTCTTGAGGTTACTAAAGGCATTCAACCTAACGAGCGTACTGTGTATAATGTTTCTAAGAGATTGTTTGGCAATCTTTTTAAGAAGAAATAATT
>JAGHSE010000285.1 GCA_018066015.1 Candidatus Colivivens equi | reverse complement strand
CGCATGGTGTGGTCCGCCATCGTTACATCAATGACATCGTTCCACACCGTCACAAAGCCATCCAGCATTGGCAGGATAGGGTTGAGGTCCTGGTCGATGACGCCAGATTGCTCCCCATTATTAAGCGTCCAGTAACCATTTTCCTCATTGTAAGAAATCCCGGAGTATTCTTCCGGAAGAACGGTCTCTCCCTTGGTGTTCATCAGTCCGTATTTCCCGTCTTCGTTCTCTTTTACAATGCAATATCCTCCGTGGAATACATATCCATCCTTCTCCTGATTGTAAGCAAAGGTGCGATCAAAGATCTGATTGTCATTTATGTCTATGAACTTTATCCTTCCATTCTCACAGACGCTGGCAATGCCATCAGAGAAAACCCAGGCGTGTTCATACTTCGCTGGAATCACGACTTCGCCTGTGTAGACATTAAAGAATCCTCGCTTCTCGCCATCACTGAATACAGCAAGCGAATCCTTTTCCCCGAGAGGTTTCATTACCCATTCGATATCTTTAAGGATTACTTTGCCTGTCTTAGTGTTAATGACCTCTTTGTGTCCTTCCAAATGATCGTGCAGTAGTATATCGGAGCTGAGCCTTTGCGTCCAATACTCGCAATTCTTACCATTACAGAACATCTGGCTATTCTTCTGATAGAACTCGTAACCAAGGCAATAGAGCACAACTCCTGCTGCCCCCAGCATAATGATTGTTCCGCAAATAGCGCAGATTCGCCATAAGCACTTAGCCAGCTTCCCGTCACCCTTGTATCCGAACAAGCCGAGGATCCACTCGATGGTCTGGCAGAAGCCTTTCCATACAACCATAAAAAACAATTTTGCTGATACTTTTTTCATCATAGTAATTTTTAATGTTAGACTTGATCTTTTTTCGTATAGATAAGCCTATGATGAAAAATCTATCAGCAAAATCTTCTGTTCAAAGAAAAAATCGCTTGTGTTTAATCCTTTTAGTTAAAATAATGATTATAGGATGGTGATTTTATTTCCATTGATTACATAAACGCCTTTTGTTAAATCATTAATGACATTTTTGCCACTTAGCAGGTTCACTTTTTTGATTGGTTGTCCAGATAGTGAGTAGATTACCAACAATCCTTCATGTGTACAATTAATATAAATCGTGCCATTCTCAATTTTTAAATCTAGATTCACTGAATACTTTTCAATTGAATTAGCATCTCCTAACATTTCGCTAATATTAATAGCGCGCGTTTCTGTATTTCCAGGATATGTGAAATAGCATTCAAATGGATTAGCTCTTCTGATATTATTCATGAATGAAGAGCCTGGGGCATAATTATCAATTTTTTCCTTGTTCAATACATAGATGTCTGAATGGCTCTTTAGTGTAGAGAAACATGGCCAGAATGTTCGATTATCAAATGAAACTTTTTGTATATTAGTCTTAGGTATTACCACGTTTATGGAAGAAAATGTCACGTTCCCCTCTATATTGTAAAAGTCTTGGTATCCCTCCCAATTTGGCATAGAAATGATGTATGGTATGTTTGCTTTGATTGCTTCTGCTTCTTTGAACCCTCCAGATGTCAACTCTCGTAACCAGAACCGTCTTTCGCCAGCTTTTGCTATCGCATATGGTTTTGCCTCTCCATTGGCAGTTTCATATGTCTGAACATCAAATGGTAATGCGATGGATTCCCACCCTTGAACGACGCCTTTTTCTGTTTCTAAAGTATATTTATGAGTATATGTTATTTTTTTTGCTGTGAATTGCTGGGGACAATAGAAATTGGTTTCAGGAGCATCTGTAAGAATAATATTCTCTGCTACTCCATTTATAATGGTGTTTGATAAATTACACGGTACAGCATTCATAGAACTTGTATAGAACAAAAGATTAGGATTCTCGATTGTACTGATTAACTCTCTAGACGGACTATCTTCTCTATTCCAGATAATAGCACTGAGTTTGTAAGATCCTTCAAACATGCCAGACCCTAATACTTGTTTTTGCTTAGGAAAAGTTATAGTAACAAAATCTTTATGGGCCAAAACTCTATCGTTGATTTTATTAATCAAATATTCCTCTCCATCTTTAGAATATGTTATTTTAGCTGGTATACTAATGTGTTCATCAGTGCTATTGATTCCTATAATAGTACCAGTTTTAAGCATGGGATTAAGGGAATAAGAAATGGTTGTCGTACGAGAACTTATAGCATAATTAAGGGTTGGTTCAATCTTTTGAATATTTACAAACTCTTTCCAACCGTCTGTGTTTTGATAAATTGATATTCTCCCCTCCTTGACATATAATGTCGCATTGTTATAGCATTCATGGGCATTATAATCGTCAAAAACACTTTTATCAATTGAAAATGGTGTATAAATCTCTGAAATAATAGTTCTTAACCCGCTATTATAGAAAGCATAATTCTTTATTTCATTAACGCTTGACGGTAATACTATATTGTATAATTTTGAAGTTCCGCTAAATACCCAAGAACCTATTGAAGTTAGCGATGTTGATAATTCAACTGACTCTAAATTTGAACAAAATCTAAATGCATTATCTTCAATTGCTGTGACACTATTCGGAATAATAATTGAAACTAGCTCGGAGCAGCTTTCAAACGCACTTTCACCAATGGTAGTAATATCAGATGGAATAGTAGTCGATTTGCAACCAGAAATCAGAGTACTGCTTTTTATTATGGCGCTGCAGTTGTCATGAGAGTCATAGACTTTGTTGTTTTCGTCAACTTCAATAGATGATAAGTCTTTACAACCTACAAAGACATTTCCTTGAATATCAACCACATTTTCTGGTATGAAAATTGTTTTAAATCCAGAATTGTTAAAAGCGTTTGACTTAATTGATTTTAATGAGGCAGGTAATGAAATATTCTTCAATTTTGAAGTTCCGCTAAATACCCAAGAACCTATTGAAGTTAGCGATGTTGATAATTCAACTGACTCTAAATTTGAACAAAACCAAAATGCATAATCTTCAATTGTCGTGACACTATTTGGTAAAGCAATTGACGATAGCTCGGAGCAGCTTTTAAACGCACTTTCACCAATAGAGATTACGCTATATGTTTTACCCAAATAATTAATTTCAGATGGTATTGTTACGTTTCCCTTATATTTACTATTTCCTGATACTACAATTACTTCACTACTATTTGTAGAACTAATTTCGTAATTTATGCCACCAAGTTCAAACTTTTCGGCAAAGGCATTAGTAAATGTTGCTATCAGCGTAAATAAGCATAATGTTGCTTTGAAAATTGTATTCATATTATTGTCTTGTGTTAGCGTAATTTGGATTCGGGTTGTCTTCACTTCCTGGGACCTGTAAAATGTCCTGGTGAACAATAACCAAAACATCTTTAAGTACTGACTTCAAAATGATAGTGGCTTCTCGCGAAGCAGTACCTGTATTCTTTGTGACACTGATGTTTACCGTTCCATTTAATTTCGACACATTGCTAGTAGCAGTGCACCAACTTTCATTACAAGAAACAGTCCATTCAATATTACTGTCAACTTCAAATGATGTTTGCTGTTCACTTGAATCAAGATTAATTGATGAAATTGATGTCGTTAGATAGCCGGATTCACCGTTATCTTGTGTCACTGTAATTGTTTTTACTCCTAAATCAGAATGGATTTCAATTACAGCATTACGTTGAGATGACATTATTGGATTCTGTTCTACTATGATGCTAATTTCTCCATTTCCTGTTACTGATGTAGTCGGAGATATAGAACACCAATCAGAAGCACATACCGCATTCCATGAAATATTGCTACTTATTTGCACCGTTTTAGTTCCCCCTAAAGATCCAAATGTTAAACTTTCTTCACTAATTGTCAATACTGGATCTTCTCCCGGATCTTGTGTTATTTTTACTTCGACAGGATTTACACCATTATCTTTAGATGTAATAGTTAGACTTGCAGACCTTTTTTCTGAAGTCGGATTTCTTGCGATAGACACGGCAATCTCTTCCTCTCCAATTCCACTAACTGGGGTCACCTGGCACCAACTATTACTTGCTTTAATGTTCCAATTTATGTTAGCAAGAACCCTAAACTTGATAGTTCCTCCCTGACTACCAAAGTCAAGACTTTCAACACTTGCAGAAAGATACTTATCTGTCGAACTTTGGGAAACAAGAACCTCTTTTTTTATCGTGCCGTTTTTTAAGCTTACACAAATAGTATCTTTTCGCTCCTTACCTGATGTGTTTTCTTCGCACGTGAACACAACACTTGCATCACCAGAGCCACTATGCTTGGAAGCTTGACACCAATCATGATTCGTGGTAATTATCCAATCGCTATTACTCGTGATTGATAATGATTTGCTTTTATCCATAGGACTAAAAGAGAAAGCCCCAGGAGAGACTATGAGAATTGGATCCTGTGGTTTTGTTCCTTCGGATTTTTGAATATACTCTCCTTCTCCTAGCTCTCCGTATTCGCATCCTGTTATAGAGGCAATCCCTATTAAAAGTAGCAAATATATTACAAACCTCTTCATTTTTTAGTAAAATTAATTCTTAACCCAATACCAATTCCAAAAGGTTTCGTCCACTCTCTAACATCTGGACAGCATGCTTTTATTTCATTATAGTTTACTGAAGGATCTTTTGAGAAAACCAGTTTTCCCTCAATATTCGTAAACAAAGCCAAATTTTTAGTAAGCGTATATTCTAATTGAATACCAGGAATGAAAGAATGCATATTTGCCCCACCTGCGGATAATTCCGAATTATCTCCGTTAATTAAACCCCAGGAGTATCCAATATATCCACCGAATTGCCATTTGTTAAAATTTCGCATATATCCACCTCTTATTTTCATGTCATACATGTTGTAAGTTTGCGTTGCTATAATCAATCCTAAACTATTCTTAACTTCTATCTTGCTAGTCTTTTTGAAGGGTGTGCAAATTGATAAATCAGCGAACCAATTATAAAAGGTTTCACCAATCCGTAATTCAAATGAAGTCGGATAACGAAATCCAATGCTTGCGAAAGTAAGACTATGTCTTTTATTTCTAGCTATCTCCCTGGAGGATAATTTTTGAGATTGTAATGAGTTGTCGATAGTGTTTGGGAAGTTGAACAAAGTGCCACTAAGTGTGCCGTGCTGGAAAGGGACTTGTTCTCCCTTTTTTTCATTCTTAGTCGCTTCTGTAACATCCTGTATGATCCACATGAACATGTTGCTCAAATCTTCGTTAGGACTCTTTTGCAAATATTTCAGCCAAACATCAGTGTATATACTATGAGTGCTACCGCCAACTTTTTGATATGCTGCCTTATTTTGTTTGGTGGCATAGTAGATAACATCAACTCCATCGTAGTCTTTAGCGACTTGACCAACTCTTATGTCTGGAATTATAGAATCAGGTGCATTCCTACATGCATCTAATATAATTATTTTTTTGCATTTTAAATATTTTAGAGCATCTGCTATGTAACTGAGTTCAATTGAAGCCTTTCTAATATCATTCCTTTTAAAATTTTCGTCTACTGGAATTAATAGGTTCTCTCCTTTATAAAAAACTCCGTGACCAGAATAATAGAACAAAGCTAAATCTGCATTCTCACAATCGTCTGCAAACTGTTTGATGGCATTAATCATTTCATCTTTATTTGCATCCAGAATCGCTTTATTTAATGTGATATTAAAACCAATTGAATCTAATGCCGATGCCATATCTTTAGCATCTTCTTTAGGAGTCTCGAGTGTTCCAAAACCGCAAAGATGAGCATGATAACTTTGATTACCAATAACAAGTGCAACTTTATTTTTGTAATCTTCTGCAATTATTGGTATAGAGGTTAAAAGCAAAAGTATTATTGAAATCGTACGCTTCATAAGGTTGGTCATTTAACAATTATTATGGACAAATCACAAACAACTGTAATTTCGTTACCAGCATTATTATATCTCAGTTGCTTTATTTTTTTATTATGTAATACTCCGTCGTTTTCTAACTGTTCTCTTGTAAAGTAAAAAACATGAGTTTTCTTATACTGATTAGCTTTGATTTTTTTTATTTTATTCTCTTCGTCTAAGTATACTAAATAGTACGTATGTTGATCATCTATCGGTCGTCTAAATTCGTCTATCAAAACAATATCATTAATCAAATAAATAGGTAGTTCTTGCAATGTTTCATCTTCTTGTCCTTTAGTGGCAAGAGTAACGGTTCTTAAATATTTAAGATAAGAATATTTT
>JAGHSE010000137.1 GCA_018066015.1 Candidatus Colivivens equi | reverse complement strand
GTTAATTATAAACTACTTACTTTACCAATTCGTGTTTGAAGTTCTTGAATGATTCCATCAAAGTCTTTTGGAATTCTATCAACAGGCGAAAACTCTCCATGTTTTGCTGCCATAGAGGCTGCTGTTTCAGAATCAATCTTAATTTGGAATGCGACATGAGAAGGTGTAGAAATATCTCTTATTGTAACTCTTGTTCTCATTTGCATTTCTGACATGGTGAATGTTTTATATGCCCAAGGAGTTTGAACATAACCACCATCGAAATCAGTTGTTGATATTTCATTAAAGTAGTTAAGAAGAATCTGATGTAGTAATTTCCAAGCCCTACTAACATCTATCTTCCCATCATTGATTGTAAAATATTGCGGATCAATATCAACCGTAAAATATTTATTAACTATGCCAGAAGTTGCAGATGATCTATAAAAACCATCTTGCTGTAATGTGTACGAAATGCTCTTTCGTTTATCTGTTCCATAGATTTTTGTCAAAAGTGGTTTGTATTCTTCACATTCAATGCGAAGTACTGCTACGTGCTTTCCTGAAGGTTTTGGTATTTCTGCATACCCATAACCTACGAAGTCATTATTCACATAGATAGAAGCCTCTTTAGGCTCAACTACAATTGCAATAGTCTTTTCTGCATAAGAAGGAAGCGCGAAGACTAACACAAAGAGGAAAACTAAAATTTTGTTTCTCATATTGTTATTATTTATATGTTGGTTTAATTGTTTCAGACGATCCATATCGTAAATTCTTTGGAATTGAAACTTCATAATAAATAGAACTTGATTTACTCAACTGATAATCTCTTGAATAAACTTCCTTGCCATTTTGTCTACATGATAGATGTATTCTTTCTTCTCCTGGCTCCGTTGAATAGGTTCCTTGACCAGATCCTATGAGCTGTTCATTTATGTAAAGTTGAACGTCTTGGCGGTCACATTGGAAATAAACTGTCTTTGAAGTTGCGCCGCATGAACTAAGCAAAAATCCAATGCAAATGCAGAATAACAATAAATATCTCATAAACTATATAGTGCTATCAGCTCCTAGATAGTCATTATTAATAAAAAAGACGGGAGCTCTCTACTTGTTGCTATCCGAATCCGAGGTTCTAGCCAACCTAATCATAGAATAACAACGTTCAAAAACCCTCGCCCGATGATATGCAAACACACCTGTTCACACAGATATGAGTACAAACACTTGAAGAGGACGTTTTACGTTATCGTTTCTTCTATGATTGTTGAAATTGGCTAGATTTCGAATTCAAAGAAAACGACGTGTAAGCGTCTTTTGTAAACAATAAAATCCTATCATGTTATTCCACCGCTGTGGCATGTAAGATGTTGCAAATATAGGTAATAATACTATTCATCCTACAATTATTTTTATAAAAAAATCGGATTAGATGTAATTTTACCTTCAATTGCAATTATATGTATTGATTTCGGGCAAGAGTTTCGTTATTTGGGCAAGGGTATGTTGAACGTTATATTAAGTTGAGTTTAATATAGAGAGCAACATTTTGTAGTTACTCCCTATAAACTGATAAATAATCAAAAAATGTTGACTATTTCATTTTAACTACAGAATCTGTTTTTGATATTCTGTATGGTAGTTGGTGAGCATGATTGTAATTGAGCAACAGCTCTCACAGAATATCCTTTCTTCAATAGGGCAATTGCATTCTTGTACTCTTCTTTTAATTGTTCATCTGATTTTTGATAACCAACCTTTCTTCCAAGCTTTCCACCATTAGCAATGTACTGCTGTCTTCCTGAGTTCAAACGATATTGAATGTTGCTTCGTTCAATGTTGCTCATTTCAGCTAAGACGGTTATCAAAATAGACGCAATTGGATTAACTCTACCATCTTCAAGTAATGAGTAGATGCCCAAGTTCTGTATAAACACAGAGACCTTTGCTTCATGTAACTTCTCCAATGATCTGAGGACTTGAAGGGTACTTCTACCAAGTCTTGATAATTCTGAGAGAAGTAAGAATTTCACAGAATTTGAGATGCAATATTCCAAGCATTCAGTAAGGACTGCTCTTTCTTCAAGTTTCTTCGCACCTGAAATATGCTCTTCAAATACAGCGTCAACTTTGTAGTTATGTGCATTAGCATAGCTTTGCAAGTCCTGCACCTGTCTTGTGGTGTCCTGTCTATCGTTAGTTGATGAGACTCTTGCATAGATCACACATGATTGTTCCATATTAAATCTTTGATTAAAGTTAAAACAAAACCAATGCCTCATTTGGTACACTTATAGGTTTATATTGTAACAAACGAGACATTGGTACATTATTAGTGCTGCAATGATAATGCAGTTGCTAATGATGCATCTGAATCTACATCAAAATGTTCTTTGAGTTCTTTCTTGATGCTTGGTGATTGGAAATGCAGAAGACCTTCAATTGTAGAAGGATTGCCATTCTTACAAAGGTTCATAAAGTTCTTAGCTTGTTGTGTCATAATTGTAATTTTATTAAATGGTTAGTAATCTGCTATAGTAATTGATAATGTAGTTCCTCTATCTCCTAATGCGTGACGTGCAGCTTGACATGTCCTACCTGTAGCTACCACATTATCAATAAATATGATATTTGATCCTTCTGAGATATTTTCAATCTTATAGAACCAAACTTGTGAATTGATGCACCTTCCTTTAAGTTTTGCTTCATGTGAGGATTCTCTTCTGAACCCTTGGATAGCATCAACAACTTGGACATGTCTTTTATCTGCAATTGCCTTAGCAAGTAAATAAGTGTATGTTGCATCCCCTTCATGTCCTGGAATAGGAACAAGAACTGAATTATTAGGAACTGCTTCACACATCAAACATGCAGCTTCTTCAATTGCATCTTTGTTGCTTGTCTTAACTTGGCGAGCAAGTTCCCTTAACTTACCATAATGTTTGCCAACTGCAACACAATGTTTAGAAGTGTTTGTAATCATAATCTTAATAAACAGATAGAAATTCTGTGTAGATTGCATTTGGATAGTTGTCTTCTATTATCATTTCAGCAACAAGTCTTGATGCTGCAAGTATAGACTCACAAATAATATCTCCACAATCAAGGTAGATATTGAAAGCGTAATTTCTCATAATTAATAATATTGTGAGAGCACCCATTTAGAGTGCCCTCTGTTAAATATATTCATCAGCTTGCACCTCCTTTATATCATAGTCACAATGGTAACCATGGATATTTTCTATGTGACCATATTCCAGTTCTTCATCAAAGTAGCATCGCTCTTTAATTGGAGCTGAACAAGAAGGATCATTTACACATTCCTTGATAAGTTCTATTGCTTTATCCTTAGCAGTACAGACTGCAACCAATGATGTGTGTTGATCTGTTTGGTTGATAAGCCACAGTTTCATAAGTCACCATTATCACTGAATGAATAGTATCGTCCATCACTGATGATGATATGGTCTAAAAGACGAATATCAAACAATGCAAGAGCATGTTTAGCTTTCTGAGTTAAATCCTTATCTGGCTGACTTGGACGTGTTGTTGAATGTGGGTGATTGTGACAGATTGCTACATTTGATGCATTCAAATCTACAGCAGGTTTAACAATCTGACGGATATCAGCACCACAGAAGTCAACACCTCCACTAGAAATTCTCACACGTTTCAGTATCTTGCCATTTTTAGAAAGATAGAGACACCATAATTCTTCATGGTCTAAATCAGATAAATCTGCATTGAACTGAGCAAAGATAGCTCTGCTGTTATCTATGATATGAGCATTCAATCGGTTTATCTCGTCTTGCTTTGCCTTACGTTTGCCAAGCTCAAATGCGCTAGCAAGTAATCTGAGCTTAGTATTGCCCAAGCCTTTGATGTTGGTTGCAATGAGATTCTTTGCCATGTCACTTAAGTCATTTGAGAATGCAGATAAAATTTCTTCTGATAGAGTATTGTTACCTATTAAGATTCCTATTAATTGTGAATCGGTAAGAGTTTGTAAATCGTTCATTGTTGTAGTTAAATGAAAAAGAGCACCCTCATATTGCTATGAAGATGCTCCAAGTTAATAATGTGAGAACCAATAAATCTCTTAGCCTAAGAACCAAGAGTAAGCTGGATCTCCTTGTAAAGCTCTAGCGATGCCAAAAGATGTGCTGTTAACATCACGTTCAAGGAAGTTGTCGATGTAAGATGATTTTGCACTACCATTCAAGAGATTCATAAGCATCCAACCATTAATGATTGAACCATGATTCTTGAAATTCTCATCAGAGACGTATGCTCTAGTAGCAGCATTAATCTGAGAATCACCAAGCAAAAGCTGTGGTAGTTTCTTCTGTTCAGAAAGAGGAAGTGCTTGATAGAGTCTCATGCGTCC
Source organism: Candidatus Colivivens equi (assembly GCA_018066015.1). GTDB lineage: Bacteria > Bacteroidota > Bacteroidia > Bacteroidales > Bacteroidaceae > Colivivens > Colivivens equi. The sequence continues at coordinate 4,487 of JAGHSE010000137.1, read as the reverse complement.
AAGTATCTGACAGAACTGTGTTTCGTTAATAAGCACGCTATTCAAGTAGTTAAACAACTGAATATCTCTATTCATGTCATAGCTACTGAACAATCGAAGTGCTGCAAGGTAGATATCTCCAACACTCATTACTTCAAGCTTCTCCATGAAGCCATCTGTACTGATGCACAAGTTGGTGCAAACTCTGTTTCTAAAACCGATGAAGATTCTGAAACGCTCTGGTGATTTCTTGGAGTTCAAACGAGTCTCATTGTAAGAACGGACACCACCAATTGAAAGGGCAAGTGTATTGCCATTGACTGTAGTAGTGATTGAAGGAATCTCAACACAGAAAGCCATGCGTTCATAAAACAAGGTCTTCTGATCCTCTCTAAGTTCAGATGCTTTAAGACCAATCGCATCTCTTGTGCGACCTTTAATAGGATGTGACACACGCAACTCTAAATCTCCAAATTCTGCATCACGAAAGAAATCCTTTGCTGCATCTGCTACTGCTTGAATGAATGCTTGATGTGAAATTGTTTCCTCATTAGTAGCAAAGTTGGGAATCACACAGTCATTGCACAAATCATTGAAGGCAATTTTTTGTGTGTTGGACTCAATGAAGTGATTCTGCTTCTGAGGTTTTACCTCTTCAAATGGAATCTCTTCTGCATCAACTTGGAATGAAGGAGGTAGCACGGTTAAAGTGGGTGCTGCACTTAAAACTAAATTGCTCATAGGACAATTAAGAATTTATTGGTTAAACTTTAGTAGTGTAAACACAAACTGAACGTATTTTAACGTAATTACGTTTACTCTGACGTTCGTAGAACGATAGGAGTTCTACATTTAGGCTTGATGTGGCGTACGCCTAGTCTAAAGTGTTTTACGCTATAGAATCATTGAGGTTCTACCATAGGCTACTTTATAAAACTTCAAATAAATCCTTGTGTTGAGGACTGACCATTTTCCCTTTAATTTTACATTCAATCATCCAGAGGGGAATCTTCTGGATGGTGGAGTCACGTCTGAGCAATTCATTTCCCATTGGTGGGTACGGAGGGGGCGTAAAAATTATAGGCTAGGTAAAATTTTACCCAGCCTATATATATTAGATGTGTATATGTTTGATAAGTCATAGATGTTTCGTATATTTACATCACGACAATGAAGGAGAAATCCAATTAAGCTTTGTTCATATCAGATATGTATTGTACAATTTATAATTATAAATTACTATGAATCGATTTATTAAAAAACAACCAAAAGACCTGGAGGTCGTTGATTTTGGAATTGGAGCAATGGTTCCTGCAACAATGCGTCACATTGATTGCTTTGTTACCGATTATGGCGTTGCGAACTATGAAGTGCTAAACGAGTATTTCCCGGAAATCTTCACGAAAGAAGGAAAGCCAAAGAAGAAGATGAGAATGTACGTCGCAGAAGACGAGGATTAAAAACAAGGAAGCCACTTACATACATGTAAAAATGTAGGTGGCTTTTATCATTTATATTGGATTATTTACTAACTTTGCACTCAATAAATCCATAAGATATGAGAGACGCACGGATAATTACAATGGAAGATTACAATGGAAGTATTCCTGATCTTATGAAAATAGATGGAGCTTACTGGAGAGGACTTGAATATAGAGAAGAACCATTATTGGAATATGTAACTCAATTATGTGATGAAGTGTTTTTGGACTATGCTCCAGAAGAATCTTTTATTAATGAGGATGGAGAGGTTGAAACACCTGCTTATATCTCTTTTGGTCCGAATTTATTTGCGACTAGACTATTGTCAGGTAAACTTTATGCAAGTGATACCCTCGATAAAATGAAAGATCGCTATCTCGGCAATTATGAATTGCTAGATATGCTAAAGGTATATCATATCGATCCTGTAAAATTCTGGTATCTTCTATTGTTTATTAATGATTATTCCGAGGATGGAACTATTAATGCAAAGACGTTACAGCCATCTATTTTAGATGATATATCGGAACTCATAGAACACATAAAGAGTATGAATATTGAACTTAAGTATTCTTCTCTTGATCTAGCAGAGTCGGAAAAGAAGGGCTCAATCACAATATCTGTTGGTGGACGAAAGAAACAGGTTATAGAGAATTGTGGTACAATTGCATTTATTGGTTTCGCTATTAATTCTTACTTAAAGAATATAGCACCATTAAGTAAGATGGGGTATGATATTAATAGCAAGCGATATAGTGAGATAGATAAGGATGTTAATTTAGATTGGGAAACGTATTTTACAGAGAACCTATTTCGTTTTATAGATAAAAGGGAGAAAGATGCCGAGTTGGCAAAGTATAAGTATTGTAGTAAATATGCATTAGCATCTTTATCTTTGTATGTTGTTACTAATATCAAGTCATATCAAGCATGGACGAATGAAGCTTTGAAGAACAGATATAGAAAAGCTGCGGTAAATTTAAGAAAAGAACTTGGCGGTTATTGCCACAATATATATAGTTTGTAGTTGAAGCGAACCTCAGTTATTAGGTGTATGATCCTATTTGGATTGTACACCTTTTTATTTATATGTATAGGTATCATGCTGGGGGGGTGCTAAAAATGTGCCTATTTCTGTCACACGGAGTATAGAGTAAATGTTGATAATTGTCAGAATTTTTTATATTAACTTTGCAGCGTCAAACGAAAACAGGGAAGTTGAGTGAGACAAGAAAATATTAATTTAATATAAACAATAATGGAAACATTTTTCTCTACAAACAACCTGCCTGATCAGGTTGTTGCTCCAAAGGAGTCTCAGGCAAATGGAAATTCAGTTATTAACACAATCACCCCAGGAATGGATCAGAACACAGAAGGCGTTCAGTCTGAAGAGAACGCAGCTCCACAGGAGCCTCAGAAATTCAGTATTAGTCAAGTCGGTCAGCTTGTTCGTCTCAGCTGGTTGCTTCAGAATGGCTACATTATTGCTAAACTTAAAGCAAACCGTACTATTAAGGATAAGTCTGTACGTGCAAAGATGAAGTCTTTGAAGAAGTATGGTCAGCTCATTCCCGCAACCTATGTAACAGGTGCAGAAGCTGCAGAACAAGGTCTTGAACTTATCAACTTCTTCACAGAGAAGGAGCTTGAATCAGATGAAATCGCAAAGGCAATTGTGATCATTGACGGTCAACATCGTCTTAAGGCTCACATGAATCTTCTTAATGAGAAGCCTGCAGAAGGAGAAGAGAAGTATAATAAGGACTATATTCTTATGCCAACTCTCAATCCGGAAGCTGCAATCTCTAATCAGCTCTGTGAGATCAATAGCATCACTACTCCATGGGATGGCTCAGACTTTGGTCATGCAGCAATCACTATGATCGATTCAGAAGAAGAACTCCATGCATTGGAGTATGTAGCAGAACTTACAGGTAAAGGTTGCTCTCTTCCTGCTGCATCTGTATATGCAACATTCACAGACAAGATCAGTAAGACGGTTTTGATCCGTGCCATTGATGGTAGTATCAATGATATTCTCAAGGATCAATCCAACCTTATTTACGGTAAGAAGATCCGCGAAGCAGTTGAAAAGGTATTTGATGATGGCTTTGTAAATGGTCGTCTCCTTCCAAATTGGATTCAGTCTAAGTTTACTAATCGTCCAAAGGATAAAGACGAATTCGTTAAATCTATCGTAGCATTCTTTGACACTATTGACCGTCAAGGTGCAAAGCAAATTGAGAAGCTTAAGGGTAGCCGTGGAGGTAAGACTAAGGAGGATCTTGTTAATAGCAAGCTTAGTGCTATGTATGCGGAGTTCCTTAATAAGAACAAACAATAATTATTAACCAGGTAGTCCCTGCACATGTATGGGGCTGCCATAATTAAAACAAAAATGAGAATTAAAAATTCTGTTTTCATTGACTTGCTCAGAACTATGAGCGGTCATAACTTGACTATAGAAGAGGCAATGGTCAAGTTGATTATTGATTCGCCTCATTCATATCCAGACGCATGCAGTCCCCTCATTGACTATCTCCATTTGGATAGTATAATGCCAAAGCTTCAAGAGCTTATCAAAGGCTTAAAGGAGAAGGGTGTAATTGACGGGGAGAAAGATCTCAAGAAATCTTTACCTGAACGTCGTCCTTTCATTGTGTATCTCAAATCTGAAGCCAAAGATTTTGGTACAATTTACAATGAGACAATAAATCGTTTCAATTGTACCCATGTATATGGCGATATTGAACTTAAGGATCAGGAGCGTCTTGATATTACTGGGATTCTTGCATTGGATTACGATCAATGTGATATTGTCGTATTCAAAGGGACTGCAACTTTACAGGATGATGTAGAGATCATCGCTAGAGTTTATCATGACTTGAATGAAAAAGGAATTGATATCATTTTCCTTAACGAATCAATTGATAGTTCAACCTTTGAAGGACGTCGTTCTTTGAACAAATTGCTTCCTCTTCTTTAATGCTATAGGTAGTCTCATAAATGGGGCTACTTATAAT
>JAGHSE010000361.1 GCA_018066015.1 Candidatus Colivivens equi | reverse complement strand
GAGACTGTATAGATATAATAAAAAATCAAGTATAATGAAAATCTCAATACTGAAAATATGGTTGTTGGCATGTGTAATGTGTATGAGCATTTATGCCAATGCCGATAATACCCTGCAGATAGAGCAGGTAGTAGGTAGAGTAGGTAAGACAGTCAATCTGCCTGTCAACATTACAAACGATGACGAGGTAGTGGCTGCTCAGTTTGACGTGACATTGCCTTTCAGAATGGTGTCAAACAATGTTATCCGTATGACAAATCGAACTGTGGGTCACTCCATAAGTACGAGAGCTAACGGCAAGACAGTCACAGTGGTGCTTGCCTCAATGGACAACAAACCACTGAAGGGTAACTCAGGAACTGTGTTCTATATACCTATGAGTACAAATGACGAAGGACTTGATTCGTATGATGTCAAGGTCAGCAATATCGTCCTTACTGATAAGTATGGTAACAACATAGCAACAGAAAAGAGTTCTGACAGCAAGTTTATTGTAAGTCGTGAGAATTTGCCAGACTTTATTGTTGAGAATATTACAGTTAACAGCAATATAGCTCCAGGGCAGATTGTTGATGTAAATTATAATGTGAAAAACATAGGTGATGCAAGTTCAATGTCGGGTTTTGCAGCAAAGATATATTTAGAAAGTACATTGACAGGAGTGAAAACCTATGTTGGAACAAAAGGAACAGATACCATGATAGCTCCAGGTGAGTCATTACCAGTGACGGCTACTGTGGCAATACCACGTGCAGTACACATGGATGGGAGTGTTAAGGTGTATGTAGAAATCATACCAAATAACGGAAGTGGAGAGCTAAAGGTAGATCAACTGAATAATTCAGCTTACTCATCAGAGATTAATCTTAGCAAACAGTTGTTTTTGACAAGCAATAGTACTACGGTGCGAGAAGGTTATTCAGGAGGATATGTGACTATAACACTTACTCGTTCAGGTGATTGGAGTGTGGCTGAGGCTTACAATGTTGATGCTTCGGTGAGTGGATTGCTGTCAATGGAATATGCAAACTATAATATTCTTCCTGCTACTGTGGTTATCCCTGCAGGAACTGCGTCAACTACTTTCCGTATTTATTCTGTCAACGATAACATCGTAAGAGCTAAGACCGCAGACATCTTAGTGGCAGCAAGTCACGGATATTCACAAGTAAGAATGACTCTGCAACGAGTAGATGACGATGTAAATCCTTTGAGTATCAATTTGTCTCAAACCAGTATCGTAGAAGGTCAGCAGGTAACTGTAACTGCAACAAGAGGTGGGGAGTTGACAGACGAGATAGATATACCTCTTCTCTGTAGTGTTGGTAGTCGATTTGTCAATATTCCAGTATTACACTTTGCTGCAGGTCAGAGTTCTGCCAGTGCCATACTGACCTCAGTTGATGACGATGACCCTCAATTAGATTGTCAAGTAAAATTATCGCTTACTGCAACTGATTACAGGCAAGCAACAACATATCTTTCTTTGGCAGATAATGACAGACCAAACCTCACATTGGAAATCTCACCTTCAGTGATAAGTGAGTCTGCAGGCAACAATGCCACAATAGCAACATTAAGACGCGACGGAAACTTGAGCAAGAGTATTTCAGTAAAAATATCATCAAGCAGGGCTGAAGCATTCGTAGGTAATGATATTGTGCAAATACCAGCAGGAAAGAGCAGTGTAGAGATACCAGTAGGAGTGAAGGATAATACATATGTTGATGGTGTTCGTCAGTGTATTTTGTCGGCTGCAATGTATATAAAGGCTGATAGGGTATATGCACCATCAAATAATTGCGCTTATGCAGAAACGTCATTTACTATAACAGATGATGAAACACCTTATTTAAAAATGTCGGCAGAGACAACAAATGTGGGTGAAGGTAAATCAGTGAAAATTACTTTGAGTAGAGTAGTTCCTTCTTATAGTAAAGAATTGACAGTAACTCTCAAGAGCAATGACACTGATTTAGAGATACCATCATCAATAACCATACCATCAGGAAGGTCTTATGTGGAATTTATAGCTAAAGTGCGCAGAAACGAGAGTACGGATGATGACAGATATGCTACTATCACTGCCGAGGCATCGGGACTGACTACAGGACTAATTAAATTGCGCATCACTGACAGAACATTACCTGATGCTGAAATACTCTCAGTAGGTCACGACGGCGAACTATATTCGGGTACTCAAGCATTCTTCTGGGCAGAGGTTCACAACGATGGTACTGATGTGTTGCCTAAAGGTACTTTGGTCGAGTTCTACTTAGCATCAAATAGCGAATTGACTTATTACACTAAAAATTATTTGTTCCTCTCAGCTACAATTGATAAGGATCTTGAGCCAGGAGAAACAAAGATATTCAGTTGGAAGGCTACTGTACCTGAGATGGCAGGGAAATGGTGGTTGAATGCTATTATTGACCCAGACAGAAAGGTTGCTGAATTCTCAGAAACTAATAATAGGTCATCAGTATTCAAACCTATATTCATTAATGCGCCATTCAGTTTGACTGAAATAGCAACAGATAAGACAGATTATTTGCCAGGCGAATATGTGAATGTGACAGGACGAGTAGAAGGCAGACTTAATGGACAGACAGTAAGAGTCTCACTTGAAGGGGAAGGACAAAACTCATATTCAGATGTGAAAATCAATGTTGATGGTACTTTTAATGCATACGTAATGGTAGATCGTTCTGCTGCTGGAAAAATGATAGTCAAAGCATTGGCATTAGGACAAACAGAAGCAGCTAAGACAATTGGCATAAGTGTGTATAACATAAGACTGACAGCTGACAATACACGTTTGCAGTGTGATGAAACTTATATCAAGAAAGGTACGATACGTATTTATAATCCATCAGATAAGGTTATTACGGGTATAAAACTGGAACACACAATATTACCTTATGGGTGTATATTAGAATTTGGAACTTTACCAACTTCTATTTCAGCAAATGGATATGCTGATATTGCTTATACAGTTAATCCTACTGTGGCAATGAACACTACTCGCTATGAACAATTTACTCTGACAGTATCATGCAACGAGGGCGTGTCGGCTTCATTACCTTTCAGTTATCTTTGTAGAGCAATCAATTCAAGTATATATGCTTCAGATAATCCAATTAATACAACCTTGCTGATAAATTCATCAAGAATCATTGAGGTGAAAATCACAAACTATGGTCTTAAAGAAACTGGAACTATCACGATGATTACTCCTAGTGACTTAAATTGGATTTCATCACTTGCACCATCTGTTTTGCCTTCATTACAACCAGGACAAAGTGCTACATTAAAATTCCAACTTAATTGTCAGAAAGGGATGCACAGTGGTCAGACCTATGCCGCACACTATACTTTGAATTCTGAGAATGGTTCTTCATACGGACTGAATTTCAATATTAGAGTAGTGGGAACAGAGTATTCAAAACTCACAGTCAATGCTAGTGATGTATATTCTTTGGCTAATCGTGACTTTAGTCATATAGGCGGAGCAACTGTTGAGGTATCAAGCAAGAAGGATGGTAAGGTCATTATCACAGGCAAGATTGATGCAAATGGACAGTGGACAACATCTTCTTTAACTCAAGGAATATATGATGTGACCATTAAGGCTCCACGACACAATACTGTTAAGAAAGCAATAAACGTAGGTCCAGGTGAAGATGTAGCAATGAATATGCTTTTGCCATACAAGGCAGTAGAATTGTCATTTGAATCGTCAGAAGACATAGAAACTAACACAATTACACTTCAAAGTCATATAGATATTGACAAGTCGGCACCTCAGGCTATCGTCATACCACAATTCCCAAATAATTGTTTCACTCAGGATGGTGAGCAAAATGTGAATATAGTATTGACAAATGTCGGAATGCGTCCTGCTATCAATCCTACACTTTCATTCCCTACGAATATTGAAAATGCAGTATTTACCGTCAATAACAGTTATCCATCAATACTTAATCCAGGAGAAAGTTATGTCTTAAGTGTAACTTGCAACGTATCAGAATTGAGCAAATATGCATATATTACTTCTCACAAGATGGCATATGACTTTAATATTGTTGGAAATAAATTATCCGAAACTGACATTTATCAACAAATAACAGGTAATGGTGATAGAGTAAAGATAAATCCTGATATAGAACCAGAAAGTCAGGAAGAAGAGGCAGAAGAGGATGAGCAGGAAGAACAGGTATATCCTGAGCCAAATGAATTAAAACTTAATCTTCCTTCTGTTGGTGGAAATGCTTCAATTGTATTTGAAGAAATATCAAATATAAAGGTTGGGCAACCAATTCATGCTGTGTTGACAATTCAGAATGGTGATAATTTGCCAATGACGAACATTCGGGTAATTCCTTTGGCAGAAGATGAAACTACAGAAGAAAACCTATCAGAATATGTTGATGTGGCTACGTCTGCAGGATATACAGGTTTTGAAATGAAAGACAACTCCATTTCACTTGCTGGCGAGAAAGAGGGTGTGATGCCATTAGAGTTTGTTTTCAATGAGAAAATTACAGAGGATGGTGACAGAGTTGTCGTTCTGGATAATCAACTATCATATGTTTGTGGAGGCATCTCTTCGTCTGTTCTCTTCCCAGGCCTCACTTTATGTGTAGGAGATGAAGACAAGATTCATCTTACATATCTGCTTCAGAAGAATTTCATTGCTGATGAGAGTTCAACAGAGGATGTAGTAGAAAGTGTGAAACCAGCAGAAGCTGTGATGCTTATTGACTGGACAAGGCATAATACAGACGAAACAAGTATTGTAAATATTAGTAACGAAGGACTGCAGGTAGTTGCCAATGATGACTTGCATGCCGTAAGTTATAAGGGATTATATTCAGCAGTTAACGGTCAGCAGGATGTATGTGATTTCAGTAATATACAAAGTGCATCTACGCTCAAACATGATGTAAAGAATGTGCATGTAATATACAAGGCTAATGAAATGGCTCATGTACAAAATACTGAATCTATAGTGGAAAGTACGTCAGTATTAGTTAATGATGAGACACTGTCAAATGTTAATGTTGATGACGTGAAAGAATTAATTCGTTCTGTTCGTTCAGTACATAACCAACCATTAGATATTACTGACTTGAGTGAATCAGATATCAATTACACTGTAGCTGCATTAGCTCAAGGTGATCATTATCTTTTGAATCTGGAAGAGGATGAATATTCAAATCCAGATGCAGTGCTTGATGGCCAGAGCCTTGAAACTTACAGTATTAAAGATGTTTCTGAGTCTGTCAATATTGATGGAAATGCAGGAAAGTATGTTTTGACTGTTTCTGCAGACAAAGGTGGATGGGTTTATGGAAAACTTCATGATCCTACAAATGGTAAGTTGGTACTTACTAATGTAGTACGTCAGAGCGATAAAGTGAGTGTATCGTCGGCTAATTTCTGGCAAACTGACCGTACTGTACTTGTGGATTATTCTGTAATCAATGAAAATCTCCTTCATTTTGCTGATTCTATTCCTGGAGCAACAGAGACATATGTATTGACATATGAATTGCAAAATGATGAGGTTGCAAGTATTATGTCAGTGAAATTGTATGACAAGGATGGCAAGGAAGTTAAAAATGGAGATACAACTACATCTCCTGTAGTACGCGCACGAGTTGATTTTACTAAACCAATTAAGAAATTTATACACCAGTCTATATCCTATACAGCAAGAAATGAAAATATTGAATTTGGAGATAATATCGTGAATGTGAATACTGGATATATGACATGGGATATCATATTTGAAGGAGTGAAACCAATTTCAGGTGAACATGAATTTGCTATTGATGCTTCTCAATTGAAAGATAAGGCTACAAAGCAACCTTGCAATGGTTCAGTGGCTGTAAGATGGTTTGATAATTCTAATTCTGAGGTACATATTGATGTAATAGTAGGTCCAAATGAAGAATGTGGAACTGTAAATATACAATCAGGTGATTATAAAATTGGAACTATGACAATTAATGCAACACCTGCTCCAGGATTCGAGTTCTGTTATTGGCTTGTAAACGGACAGCGAGTATCTGATAATCCAACTTTGGTATTAGATGTCAAAGATGAAATGGTGCTTCAAGCAATATTTACACCTCATACTTATTCTGTAGTAGTAGATGAACCTACAAATGGCAAAATTGTAGGTGGTGGAAATGGTTTTTACGATGCCAGCTCAAAAATTGTATGGGTAGCAATACCAAATCCAGGATATGTGTTTATTAGATGGATTATTACAAGATTATTAGATAATAAGAAGACAAGTATAAGGAAAGCTGCTAATGAAGAAACTCCTGTATTGAATTACATTGTCGTAGATTCTGATGTGGAGGTTACTGCAGAGTTTGCTAAAGAAGATGATATCAGAAACTATATAGTTACTGATATTGACGGCACTATGACAGCATTGTCGTTAAAAGAAGGCGATAAGGTCGAAATTAATGACGGACAATACAAATCAGTTAGAGTTACTGAGGAAATCAGTAATGTTGATATATCTTACACTCGTACTTTCAATTCAGCTGATTGGCAGGCACTTTATGTACCTTTCTCAATAAATGTAAGTGATGATATGGCAGGATTTGATGTCTATGAGTTCTCAAGTATTGAAGAAGATGTTGTTTACGTCTCTAAGTTTGAAGGTACAACACAGCCTAATACTCCTTACTTAATTAAAACAAAGGGAAATGTGGGTGCCAAGACCTTTATTGTTAATAATGGAACATTAGTTGCCACTCAGGAAGATAAGCAAGAAATGGATAACTTTGATATTATTGGTAATTATAATAAGTTGACATTCTCCGAGGTCTATGGTAATTGCTATGCGCTCAAAGATGGTAAATTCCAAATGGCTGGTGAAGGTTCTAATCTTAAACCATTACGTTTTTACCTAAAGAAGAAAAATAAATCATTGGTTAAGGATATGAGAATCGCAATTGAAAGTATTACTGGAATATGTAGTGAGTTCAATAACATTAATGAAGCAAGCAATTCTGGGGTGTTTAATCTCATAGGCCAACCTGTTGGTACTGATTATAAGGGAGTAGTTATTATTAATGGTAAGAAAAGATTAAATAAATAGTTATGATGAAGAAAAGTTATTATCAGCCTGAGATTAACATTTTGAATGTTGTTGTTGTTTCAAATGTGCTTGAATATCGGAAATACTTATAGTAGATGAACAAAATTATGGCGAGTTTGATGTTAAGGATTTTAACACTGTGTCAGAAGAAGACTTTGATGTAACGAATCTATTTTGAGTAGTTTTACGATATTGTGTAAGCATATCGTTAATTCATCAGGTATCAATTGTACATACAATATTAAATATTATATAC